>NZ_JAAGPO010000163.1:0-26042 GCF_017104825.1 Burkholderia sp. Ac-20345
CGAGGTGACCATCTGCTGATGCGACGGCGAGACACAGCTCAATGATCCTCACTCGCAAATCGGGATCGTCGATTTCCGTGAGCAGCGTCTCGAGCGTTGCTTGATCGAGATGGCCGGAAATAGTGCTAGACGAAGCATGGCCGATCTCCCGGTCTTCACATACCGTCTGAACGATTTGTGCAAACTCGGTCGATTCGATCCCGAACCGGCGTTTGATCTCGAGTTCCTCAAGAAGCAGTTCCTCGCTGAGATCGATGTGGCCGTCTGCGATCAGCACAAGCGCTACGATACGTGCGGCTGCCTGGGCGCTGTTGCGGGGATAGGTTCTCATTCTGTCGCTCCTTTGCGGGACCATGTCACGTCGTTGAAGAGTCGACAGTTTCGAAGGTTTGAGTGATCTGAAAAAGCAGATAATTCGATACAGAAACTTCGGAAAAACCGAAGTAGGGTGGTTGGCTTCGAGTTGGGCTTGAGAAGGCTTTACGGCGAACTTCATGCGGGAATCGGGTGGACCGGTAGTGATAGTATTGGTGGAGGGGCAACTGTAGCGGTTTGTGTCAGACGATCTCCACTCGTCGATGTCAGTGAGGAATGGGTCGGACGAAAGGGAGACGAGGCTGGAAGCTAGGCACGGGCCATGCGTAGGACGCGTCGGTCGGCGCGCCCTGGGGGGGCATTGATTCCCTAACTATTGACCGACATCCGCAGCATGATTGATACGACGCGAATCCATACGGCGGCGGCCGTCGACGCGGAATGGGGGCTGCTTTACGGGAAGGTTAGTCGCTGCTTGGGGATGGCATCCTGCGCAGCGTGCGAGCTACGGACAAACAGGTCTTCCATGCGCTTTCGCGGCAACTGGCAACCAAGCACGGGCATCAGCGAAGCGTGAGCAGATCCAGACTCAGAGGCACTGGCCGCGCTCGATATAAGAGTGCCGGGTCGCTGGTTTGTCGGACAGGCACCGTACGCGGTCGCTGATTGGCACACCTAGGAGACCCATCGGCACCTTATCTCCGCCCGATCGCGGGCCCGTTTCGTCCTTTCGAGCGGGCCTGATGCGCAACTGCTGAAACCCCCGGGGTCGTATTGTTCCATCGGCGGCAGCACCGAATAGAAAACTCATATAACAATAAAGAATGCTTGACTCATAGGCTAGTTGCTCCATACTAAGCGAACGCGTTCATTTGTACGCGTGCTTGTTCGATCTTAGGGGGCGCATTGGCGCACTTGAGGAGGATTAGGTTGACTAATTTTGACCGAGGTGTCCTCGACGGAAGAGGCAGCGGCACAATCGTAGGCGCTGGTGCTCCCTAATGACATACCAGCAAGCGCTGCCAGTACGCCCGGCGGGCTGCGTTCTACCTGTATGCGTCGTTGCGTGAATGCGCTTTGTCTGCTTTGTGCAATTGTGGCCTTGCCCAGCGTTTTGTCACATGCAGGAGCGATTGCAGCAAACGCGAATCTTGAGGTGTTTGGATGGGGTTTGTGGCTGCTTGCCGCCGTAGCCGCGGCTTGCCTTGCTGGCCACATCCGGCGCTCTACACGCCGATCGTGGTCCCGATCATCGCCTTGGTATTCGCCTAAAAAATACTGGACTGAGTTCCGACGCGACAAAACGGAGATGCGGCATGGTATTGATCGCATGGAATATCTCAACAAAACGCCTCATCGATTGAGGGTGTTGCGAGGGAGGGGCTCAACTCGGCGCTGACCACGAAGATCAAGGCCTCTTGTTATGTGCTCAAGCTATCGTGCAATCTCCCGACTCGAACCGTTCGTAGACGGTTTCTGCAGCTACAACAACGGGGAAATTGACGCATCTACAGAAGCACTACTAATCGACCGTGCCCAGTTGCCGAAATTGGCGGGGCCCGAGCTAACCGTATTGGTCGGCGGTATGCGCGTGTTTGGCGCCAATTATGATGGTAGTCAATATGGAGTTTTCACAGATGAAGTGCGTGTACTTGGCAACGATTTCTTCGTCAATCTGCTGAATATGACTAATCTGTGGACGCCAGTGGGCAATGGGATCGAATTGGATGCGCAGATCGAAAAACCGGGGAGGTGAAGTATACCGACACCCGAAACGACCAGATTTTCGGCTCCGATTCGGTGCTCCGTGCCTATACCGAAGAAGTCTGTCGATGCAAGCCCTGACAGCAAGGAGAGGTTCATCATGGACTTCGTTGCTGCTTGGGCCAAGGTGGTGAATCTCAACCGACTCCACCTTGCTTAATAGAAATGTACGTTGTACAAACAATCCGCGAGGTTTGCGCATGGTTGCGACGGCAACTCAGTGCTGAGATGGTGGCGCTCTAGTTACATCGTTGAAGCCCTACTATAGCGTTTACGCTAAGAGACGCAAACAAAACCGATGGAGGGCGGCGTAAAGTGCACGATGCGGTAGTAATTCCAGAATGCTGATGGCAACTACGGCCGTGCCGTCGCCCAGGCCGTGAAGGCCGATCTGGCTGCGTGGAAGCGCTGGCCGCCAAGCTACAGGACTGATCTTTATTTTGTGGGCAGGTTTTTGTTAACCATAATGAAAGGCAATAGAACATTATGAGCAAGTTTGATAAGCAAGCGCTCGAGAACATCGCCCGGTCTTGGGTTGATGGGTGGAATAAGAACGACGTAGATTCGTTCGCGGCGCTTTATGCGGAAAATGGTGAGTATATGGATCCGGGGTTTGGGATCCTGCGGCGCGGCCATGATTTCGTGAAGATGCATTACGGTCAGTGGCGTCGCGCCGCGCCCGACTTTCGCATGACGGCCGAGCGGATCATCGCGGGCGACGGCGAAGCCGTTGTGATCGTTCAGGCCATTGGCGAAGGCACTTACAATGGCGTAAGTCTTGGTGACGGGACAATGGACGCGACTGGATTGCCGTTTCGCGCGCGGCTATGCGCGGTTCTTGCCCTCGACGATAACGGTAAAATCACCCGCTGCACGGAATATTACGATCCGGCCCAGATGCCGAACGGGGTGAAGCCTCCGCTGCGCGATCTCGACAACATCTAGCAGCCGGTATTGATGACGGAGATTGCGCGCGCAACTCCGTCAACATTTCCTCTACGGAATCATTCAGTGCTGTCAGATTGCAACGTCGGACGGCGGCACTGATTTGTATTAGCCGGGACTCGATCTGACAGGTAGTCAGGCCTACAAAGAACGAACCATCAATGCGAGATGAGTTTCTCCTTGGCGAGTTCGAGTGAATCGAGGAAAGTACGCATCGGCGTCTTGCCATAACACCAACGTCCCTGATGCTCTCGTTCATTGTTGTACTGGTCGACCACGCTGCTCATAGCCCATCTCCAACGCCCGCACGACCAGATTGGCATCCGGTCGTGTCGAGATCGCCCAGCCAACAACCCGACGCGTGAACAGGTCAAGTACTACGGCCAGATAATGCCAACGGCCCTGACCTGAGACGTTTCTTGTAGCCATTCGGCAAGTGAGTTCTCTTTTATCCTAGAGGCAAGGAGAACTCGATGAAGAAGCGATCTACCGACGAGCAGGTCATTCGAATCTTGCGCGAGGCCGAGAGCCGGGACGAGCCGGTGAAGGATCTGTGCAAGCGCCACAACATCTCGGAACAGACGTTCTATCGTTGGCGCAACAAGTTCGGCGGCATGGATGCGGCCGATGCCCGTCGGCTCAAGGATCTGGAATCGGAAAATGAGCGGCTCAAGCGTTTGATCGCCGAGCAATTGCTGGTCATCGACGGCCTGAAGGAATTCGGCCGAAAAAAATGAGTACCCCAACGGGCCGGCGCGACGCGCTGGAAGTTCTGACTCGGCGAGGGCTATCTCAACGCAAGGCATGTTGCTATCTGGGGCTGAGTCGCCGGGTGGCAACCCATACGCTCAAGCAACCGGAGAAGGAGCGGAGCCTGGGCGAGCGATTGATTGCTGCCGCTCAGGAAGTGCCGCGCTTCGGCTGCCGACGTATGTCGGCTTGGCTGGCGCTGAGCGAATCGTGCGTGCGGCGAATGTGGCAGGTCTTGCAGCTCAACATTCCGCGGCGGCGGCTTTGCCGTCGTCGTTGTGGCAGCGACATTCGTCTGCCCGTTGCGACACAACCCAATTCGGTATGGAGCTACGACTTTGTGCACGACCTGTTGGTGGACGGGCGGGCGTTGAAGATGCTTTGCGTGATCGATGAATTCACACGCGAGTGCCTGGCGATCGAAGTCGGCGCCAGCTTGCGGTCGCAGGATGTGATCTTGACGCTGTCGCGACTGATGCGGCTGTACGGCAAGCTCGCGTTCGTTCGGTCTGACAACGGCGCTGAATTTACCGCTGCCAAGGTCATGCGCTGGCTGCGAGACGCTGCAATCGGTCCGGCCTTCATCGCGCCCGGCAGTTCGTGGCAAAACGGATTCGTCGAAAGCTTCAACGGCAAGCTGCGTGACGAATTGCTTAACCGCGAATGGTTCCGCAGCCGGGCCGAGGCCAAGGTGCTCATCGAACGCTGGCGGCAGTTCTACAACGAACACCGGCCCCATAGCGCGCATCGCTATCAACCTCCCGCCACGGTCCGTCGAGCCTGGCTGGATTCCGATAATATCGACGCGAGACTCACTGCCTGATTGGTCACAAAATTCCGCCTCAGGTCAACTCCAATGGAAGAACACTCTAGCGTTATGGCGACGGCCTACTTCAAAGACTCGCAGCGATCGCACGCAGAAACTCAATATTTTCGGTGTTTTGGTCGGTGCTCTCGCTCTTTGATGTACCGTATTTGCGGTTAGCCGAAAGTTTGACGATGGTCGCCTTCATTTTGGGATTAACATAAACGAGCTGGTTGAGCACTCCGATGGCACTGTAGTCTCCTTTGTTTCCTGCCGGAATCCACCATTGGTAACCGTAACCGAGGTCGAAAGCGTGGTCAGCTACGATCGGCTTGCCCGCTTCACGGATGGGTGCGTCAATCGTGGTAGATGCACGAACCCAATCTTCGTTGATGATTCGCGTGCCTTGCCAGACGCCGCCGTTGCGGTACAGTTCCCCGAGCTTGGCATAGTCGCGAGCGGTGAGGTTGAGTCCAGCGTAGGACATTTCTGTGCCGAGCATATCCGTCACCCAAAAGCCTGGCGACTCGAATCCGAGAGGTTCGACAAGTTTCTCCGCCATGTAGTTTGAGAGCGTACGTCCAGTGGCATACGCGATTAAAGCGCCAAGGACCTGAGTCTCACCCGAGTTGTAGCGGCATACTGTATCAGGAGGACTCTCCTTCGACATCTGTGCGATAAAGCCGTTCAGCCCCCCCTTTTTGCCCGTCTGTGCGAGGCTCATCTTATAGATATCGGACTCAGGATTGTTGTAGTCCTCGTCCCAACGCGCTCCGGAAGACATTTGCAGCACATTCCTGATTGCAACCCCATCATAGGCGGATCTGGGATTAACTGGGACGTATTTGCTGATCGGCTCGTCGATGCTCTTTATATGCCCTTCCTGCACGGCAATGCCAACCAGCGTGGATACAAAACTCTTAGCCACGGACATGGACAACCAGTTGACCTTGGGTCCACCGGTAAGTAAGTAGCGCTCGTACCGGATTTTGCCATCGACAAGCACCAAAATAGCGGCGGTGTCAGTGTCCACCAGGAAATCTTCGGTAGAGCGCGAGGTACCTTCGAATGTGTAGGTTTGAGGGAGTGCGATCGTGGGACCGTTCGGCCAGGTGTACGGCTTCGACGACGCAGGCATCCGGCTGATCGGCGCTAGTTCATCAACCCGGCAAAAATTTTCGTGTTGTGGCGCGCCCGTGAACAAGCCAACATCTGCCAGGGAAGCCGGTGTATTTCTGCTAAAGATGCGGCGGGCAATGTATCGCAATTTGAACGAGGTAGTATTGCTGTTGCTTCGTTGTGGCATGCATGGCCTCATGAATCGTCGTCGTTTGTGAGGATGGCTATCGCATACTACTATGCCAGCTGATGTCGATGCATAATTGACATATCGAGACAGATGTTTGACTTTTCGAGACATGGATACACTGATTCGCGCGGGGGCACTCCAGGGCTACGAGGCTCTGATGAACGAGTTGGGGCTAGATCCACTTCCTCTTCTAATTCGCCATGGAATCAATCACGGCGCGACGACCAATACAGATATGCTCATTTCGCTCGCAGCGACAATTGAGTTGTTGGAGGAGAGTGCGGCCGTTGCGGGATGTCCTGATCTCGGTTTGCGTTTGGCTGCTCACCAGGACTATGAAATGATGGGCGTCTTGGCTGTCGTTATCCAGAATGCCCCGACAATTCTGCAAGCTGCAGAGGATGCGTCTCGCTATATATTTCTGCATACCCCCGCAATGGTAATTGCGGTCGAGCGCTTTAGTCCTTTGTATCGGGATTGCGTTACTTTGCGTCTGGCAATTCAGCAACCATGGTACGCGCCACAACGGCAGGCCATTGATTCTGCCATAGGTTATATGTGGCGACTCGTGAAGCTGCTCACGGAAGGAAGTCAGCGACTCTATGGCGTCTCACTTCCACATTCACCTTTGGCGCATGAGGCTATCTATCAACGATTTTTCGGGGCCCCAGTGAATTTTGCCCAGCCCTATGCCGGCCTGCATATGCACCAAGACGCACTTACTGCTGATCTTGCGCATATTAACCCAATGCTCCGTCAGCTCGCACTTGACTATATTTCTCGTCGTGAAATGCCTCGTGAGAAAACGCTGACTGACCAAGTTCGACAAGCAATAACCGGCACACTGGGAGTAAATAAAGGAACGAAACTCGAAATTGCCGAAATTCTAGGTGTGCATCCTAGAACCCTTCAACGCCGACTCGGCGGGGAAGGGAATACCTTTGAAGCAATCCGTGAGGAAATTCACAAGGATGCGACCTTGCGATTTCTTCATGAGACAAATATTCCATTGAATCAATTGGCAGATGTCATGGGATTTTCAGGGCAGTCTTCATTTACCAGAAGATGCAAGCATTGGTTTGGGGAGTCACCATCAAAAATTAGGAAGGAATCCGCCAACGACAAGGGGTAGTCAATTTCGATCACCATCTTGTCACTTGCATCGGACTATGGCTACGCGACTTGTGGGAACGATAGCCCCATATGAAAGAGGGTTGAGCGCCGGCTGGGGAAGCCGCAAGTCCTCGTTGTCGTCCAGCGCCCCAAGATACGCCGCCGCTGTAATGTCCGACCGAAACCTACGCAGGTTAAGCAGCTAAAGCGAATGCCTTAGCTGGTGCTTTCGTCTTCAGCGCGTGGTGCGGCCGATGTGGTGCATCGAGCACTTCTGTCTCGAATAACCGTCACCCTATATCAGGACTTGACAAGCTTTTAATTGGACGCCGGCTGCGACGGTCTTCGTCCGCGATTCCGGTGGGTCCTCTCACGAGAGATGTGGGTGGCGCGCGGGCTGGATTATTTTGCTCTGAACGCGCGCCAGTCCCTCGGCGACATGCCCGAGCGTTCGCGAAAGACCCTGCTAAAGTGCGCGACATCGCTAAACCCCCACGAGTACGCAATATCGCTGACGCTGCGTGCCGATTGGCGTGGATCGGCAAGGTCGCACTGGCAGCCGTCTAGGCGCAACTGCCACATCAGCTTTGCTAGAGACAGCGGTTCGTCCCGGAACAGCCTGTTCAAATGTGCTGGAGAGATCGACAGGGCGTGTGCGATGCTGCCGACTGTTATGCCCGGTTCGCGCAAGTGTTCACGAAGAAATGCCTTGACGCGGGCGAGGTGATAAATCTGCAGGTTCGATGCCTTGCGCAGATTGGCTCCGGGCAGACCGCGCAGGCCTGCAGCGATGATGCTGACGAGTCCTTCTGACACACTGTCAGCAGAAGACGAATGAAGGTTTTCGAGATCGTCGTCCAGGGTCTCTAGCATGGTCATTAGCAGCTTTGCCGCAACGCTTTGCCGTGGGACGGTGACGGCGGTAAGCTGGCTTAGGCCGCTAACCGATGTTTCGAGGCGGTTGCGCGGAAGCCGAAGCACGGTGACGTCGTGGCGGTCGCTGTCGAATTGCAGCGCATATGGGCGTGTACAGTCATACAGGGTGAAATCTCCTGCGCCGAGTGCTGCCTGTCGGCCATCCTGGCAGACGACGCTTTGCCCCGCTTGTTGCACTTGAACGAGGTAATGATCCTCCGTCTCCTTGCAAATGCAGGCAGGTGTTCTCAACACTCGTTTTGCGTTGGAAGTGAGGCGGGTATATCTCAATGTTCCAACGGTGCTGAACTCGATATCGCCAAAAATGGGCAGTTCCCCCTGAGGGGCACTGTCCAGGTGAACGTAAGTTCTGCAGATCATATCCAGCCAAAACTCGAAGCGCTGATTAGCCGGCACGCTTGAGGTCGAGAGTCGTTGTCGCATGCCTTTCTCGGCCATTGATGGCTGCAAAAAATCATGCGATGCATTGAGTTGTTTCATAAGCAGGGATTTAAACTAAAGCATTCTCAGTGTAACGAGCATTAAGCAAGTAGCATGCCTGCCCGGCATGGGCGTTCTTTCTGACTGCGAGCCGAACCTTGCAAAAATGCGTTCACAAACCTAGCACGCAGCCTGATCCGCGAACCATTCGTATAGTCCCGGATCCGGAGCAATCAGCACGCCGCTACCGCTGAGTGCAAATTTCATTGGGGGATATCCGGACACGGCGCGCTCCGAGCCGATTGAGCGGCCGCGACAAGGTGCTCTTCTTGGTCTTCGCGTTTGTCCCACCACTTTTTTCCTTCTGCTCGGCTGGTATACCTTTCTGCATGTGGTCCGGGCATTGTCCAGCATGCACCTCTCCCCGAGCCGGATTGGTTGCGTACTGCTACGGCAACAGCGGATTTCGTCTGCCAACTTGCGCGCGAATATCCTGCTCTGAACGCGCAAGTCAATTTAGCCCGGATCGACGATGTCTGGGCTATGGCACCCCCTGCTTATGGTCGGCGCGGCATCGCGCAAGTGGCTTTGGGGAAAGCAAGAGTCGCTATGGTGGTCAAGTGGGGTCAGTGCCGGGCTCGGAAGGCTTCGAGTAAGCGGTCCCCGCGTGCGGGCACGACGGCTTAGGTTTGCACTCGAGAAGACGTTCGGGCGCTCTCATTTTGGGGGGGCGCACCACTGGGTATTTGCAGTGGGTGCGCATTGCTACTCGCCGCTTGGGTCGAATTTCCCCGGGCGTGCCGGAAGCTGAAGTTGGGAGTATCGTTGATCACTCGACGGGTTTTCTCAATCAAGGATTTTGCTCATACACGGGTGAGTCAAGTGTTCCGCTTTGGCATAAGCGGCTGTCTGGCATGTAACTATCAGGCAAGTTTCAGGATCGTCCTGGCAAAGCACCAATCATGGACAATTCCCACAATTGTTTGCGTATCGAGCGGTATGACCGCACATGTGGGGCGCAAAATCACGCACCCGCGTCCGAGGCGTAATAGTCGAACTGAGGAGTATTGCCATGCAGCGCAGGTCACGTCCTGAGACCTTTCGTCCACCGTACGATGCTCACACGACCATCTTCCCCGAGGACTGGCCGGACTATGTCCTCGGCCAGTTCGGGATACAGGCCCCGCCGGAAACTGATCTGTCGTCATTAATGGCGGAGCTTGAGCGCAGTCTTGTCGAGGCACCGGCGGCGCTCCATTTTGAGCGGGTGCGTGAGGTAGACGCGCAAGGCTATCGGAATGAGGTCTACCTCGCGTACTGGCGATCGGCGGAAGCCTATCGGGCTTGGCTGGCCAATCCCAGCGTCGCGGCGTTTCTTGCCCGGCCCCTAAGCGGTGAAGTTGGGCTGTGGCGCGAATCGATCATCGCGCCGGTCAAGAATCTCGATCCCAATGGCATCGTCAAGGCCCGCCGCTGGGGTGTCGGTCGCCACCTTAGCCACGAATGGGAGCGATTCCATGGTTACTATGGCTCGATGCGGGACCGGATCCCGGACGGCCATTCCCTAAGCATCGAGGGAGGGGAGCAACCCTTGGTGGCGCAGCCTCCGGTCGAAAGCCGGGGGCGGAGGCTCAGGGTGACGCCGCCACACAATCTCTGCTTCGTTCGTGGCACATTCGGCTGGGCGGAGGCGCCCGAAGAAGAACAGCGGGTTTTCATTGAGGAGATGCTGCCGGTTTACCTGCGCGGCGCGACCTTCATACGGGACAACGCCGCAGAAGTTTCGTGCATCAGCGCGCGGGTGGCCGACGAGGTCGAGTTGGAGCCCGCCAACGGCCTGCAGGCTGAGACACTTGCCTGGTTCACCTCGATCAAAGCGCTTGAAGCTTGGACGCATCGCCATCCAACACACAATGCCATTTTTCAGAAGATGATCGAAATCGGGAAGCGATTCGATTTCAATCTCCACCTCGACCTTGGGCACGAAGTCGTCGTGGTCCCCGCAGGCGGCGCCGACATCGAGTACAACAATTGCCACCCACAGACGAGTTTCCTCCGCTTCTACCCGGCAGAACTGGCTAGTTCGCAGGCGACTTAAATTCGCACCCGAAAACGGGCGTTGTCGGGGAGGCGATACGCGAGCGCAACGTAGCGATGGAGTTCGCGGCGCTGGCCCGCGCAGACACCGTACTGTGTTAGTTGCCGCAGGATCGTTTCATTTCGTGAACGACAAGATTTTGGGGCGATCCCTTCAAACGAATATTGGTGGCGAGGCTGCGATTGCCGGACAGCCGCAGCGTACGCGCATTGAGCGGCGAGCGCCGTAGGTTGGGATACGGCATGATTCCGATAGTACATCGGGCGAACTAATCTCTCCCCGTCCGAACCTTGGGGTGCGTCGGGCAGAAAATCTAGACAGAAAAGTAGTAGTTCATCGCATAGAGAGGATGTGTCCCTAGCGGATATCCGGCTTCAGATGCGAGTACATGCGGACGTGAAATTGAGGAGTGGAAATATGTCCCTTAAACACCAGAAGTATATTGCGGCCGTCGTTCAGGCGGCACCAGCGTTTCTCGATCTGGCAGCAGGAATTGAGAAGTCGGTAAAGTTGATTGACGAAGCGGGACGGGCGGGAGCGAAACTGATCGCATTTCCTGAAACCTGGCTGCCCGGCTATCCGTTCCACATTTGGCTCGGGACGCCGGCGTGGGCGATGCAGCGCGGCTTTGTGCAGCGGTATTTCGACGAGTCGCTCGCCTACGATAGTGTGGAAGCTGAGGCATTGCGCGAAGCCGCCCGCCGTAACGAAATCACCGTCGTGATGGGCCTATCGGAACGTAGCGGCGGCAGTCTCTACATCGCCCAATGGCTCATCGGCCCTGACGGGGCGACGATCGCCAAGCGCCGCAAGCTTAAGGCGACGTTCCTCGAGCGCATCGTTTTTGGCGAAGGCGATGGTAGTGATTTGGCGGTATTTCCGCGTGAAGATGTCGGTAGGATTGGGGCACTTTGTTGCTGGGAGCACATTCAGCCACTGACGAAGTACGCGATGTACGCTCAGCATGAGCAAGTTCACGTTGCGTCATGGCCAAGCTTCTCATGTTACGAATTTGCGCACGCTTTAGGCCCGGAGGCAAATAATGCTGTAAGCAAGGTCTACGCGATTGAGGGGCAATGTTTCGTCCTTGCACCCTGCGCTACGGTGTCAACGGAGATGGTGGAGTTGCTCTGTGATACGCCAGATAAACGCGAACTGATTCGCGCAGGAGGAGGGCACGCGGTCGCATACGGCCCGGATGGCGCGCCACTGACCGACAAATTGCGCGAAGACGAAGAAGGCCTGTTGCTGGTTCAAATTGACTTGGGTTTGATCTCGCTTTCCAAGGCGGCTGCGGATCCAGTAGGTCACTACGCTAGGCCCGATGTGACACGGCTTCTTTTGAACAGGCAACCAAGGCGCTGCGTCGAACATTGTGGTTCACAAGCGGAGGAACTGGATGCGTCCGCTGACGAGGAGATCTTCCGCGGTGAGCATGATGTTTGACTTTGCAAGTCGCTCCGACGATTTGAACGCCTTTTGTCCGGCGGCAACTCGACCGGGGCGACTTTTGCTGCGAAATGCGACCAATGCCAATGCGCTGCTGCGCGTGTCGAGTTCGGTGCAGGTGACCCTAGGTTAGGCCGACTCTATGTTTGGGCGAAGCGCTGCCGATCGATTGTGAGCAGGGCGATCGGCAACGCTAAACTGCGATCACTGCGGACTGAAGATGGCTCCCGTCGTCAAAATTTTTCTAAATGACGAAACCGATTGCCGAAACCATTCCCACCTTAAGTTCGCGTTACGATGAAATGGGGTGGTCGGCCCCATTTCGAGGAATTTACTTGGCCGGTAAGATCGTGTGATTTTGGGGTGCACCGAGCGCGGCGGGCCTAGCGTTTTCGCTGGCGGTCGAGACTCTTCGGTACGTCGTGGCTAGGACCCGTATCAAGCCAACTATCGACAAGGGCGTCAATAGCGCATTCTGCCATCCGATATTGATTGGACCAGCGCATCGTATGCGTACCGCGTGGAAATGCGACGATTCCGTAGGTCGTGGCGATCAGGGTATCAGCGGCAAAGCGGCTTGAGATTCCGGACGCCTTAGACGTTTCGAATAATTTGTCGACCGCAGAGTAGTAGATTTTTAATGCTCGTCGCACGACAGCCGACCGCCCGAACAGGACTTGCGAGTTTGACACCCCATCCTTGTACGGTGGTCGCGAAAATAGAACGTCGAATTGATCAGGGTGCTGGAGCCAGTATTTGGCAGAGCCTCTGGCTAGCGCCCTGACTCTTTCCACGGGATCGTCAATCGAAACCGCTATCGTTTCGAACTGGTCGATCGCCGCTTTTAAGTCAATCTCCCGTATCGCGAACAACAGAGCATTATAGTCATCAAAATACTGGTAGATGGTGCCTGGCGTGTAGCCTGCTTCGGCGGCGATACGGCGTAGTGAAACTTCGTCGTGCGGTTGATTCGCTAGGAGCCTTCGACCGGCGACGATGAAAGCATTTCGGACTTCTGCCTTGTCCTCGGGGGTTTTTGCGCGGGTTCGCACACTGCCGGGAGTTAGTCGTTTGTTCATGAGGCTGATCAAGAGCATGGACCTGACAGTTTAACGGAGTCACGCCACATCACGAGGTTTATCTTCACTGGTAATCTCGGCGGCTGGGTTCCGGAGCCAGAGGGAGCGACGAGGGTGTGAAAATCAATCACGGCAACGTTGGTTTAACGATAACGCGAACAGCTGTGCAGATGTCTCTCCAGAGCGTGCATGCAGCCTCGATTTAAATATTTAATAGGGTCAAATAGATTCCGGTGCCATCGCTCCCAAGACGGGGGGGCATGAGCGGCATGAGGTCGCGGACATTCTTCACTGAACCGAGCGCCGCGAAGGAGGCGTATACGTTGGAGTGGCTTGCCGTTTTCCCTGCGCATGATCTCCTTGCGGCCTATGCATGATATCGCAAGCGGGCTGAGGGCAAGCGCGTAAGCCCCCGCGCAGACTCGAGACACGCAGTCGCCGCCGTTCGTTGACCGCGAGCCCGCTGCGTGCCCTGGGGACAATTACTGAAAGGGCGACACGGCATCGTCCCATCGGCTGCAGTGTCGGATACCCAATTCATATGACGGTAAAGAAAGGCTTGACACTTCTGCTGGCTGCCTCATACTAACTGAACGCGTTCAGTTCGTTGCCGTTGGCCAGAAACTTGATCTTCGGGTGGCGCATCGACGCATTAGACAAGCATTAAGGAGATTGAATTGATCCATCTGACCGAAGCGTCCTCGGCGGAAGAGACTGCGGCACAATCACGTGTAATGTTGGCACTCCCTACTGAAGTGCCGGCCATCGTTGCCAATGCACACGGCGGCCCGCGTTCTGCGCGTTTGCGCCGTCGCGCGAATGTCTTCTTTCTTTTCCTATGGACAATTGGTGCTTTGCCCAGTGTTTTGTCGCACACAGGGGTGGTTGCGGTAAACCCGTCCCTTGAGGTGTTCGGGTGGGGTTTATGGTTGCCGGGCGCGGGTTTTGTAGCGGTCGGCGGATGGCTGACGCTGCTATTTCCCGTTGTGCTCGGATTGTTCTCGATTTCCATGATGGTATGGGCCATGTCGGGCATGCTCGTCGCCCCAGTATTGGTTTGGCTGCTAGCCGCTATAGCTGCGGCTTGCCTTGCTGGCACACATGTGGCTTCCTATGCACCGATCGTGGTTCCATTCGCCACCTTGGCATTCGTTTTCAAGAAATACTGGGATGAGTTCCGACGCACCAAAGCTGAGACGCGGCGTGGTATTGAGCGCATGGAATATCTCGACAAAGCTGTCGCTTCGCTAGAGGATGTGGCGAAGAATGCTCAACTCAGCGCCGACCGCGAGTTGAGCGTAGATGAGATCAAGGCGCTTCGCTATATGCTCAATTTATCGTTGCAACCAGTTGGCCAATTTGCCGGTTTCACGAAGAAAGACAACATCCAGCTGGCGGCGCTACGGTATCAACTCAATTACATTAGCTACGGTCTGGCAGCGCTTCAATGCAAGTATGCGCCTAACTTCCATGGCTATTTGAATCGTGCGCAGAGGTTCGCGATTGAATCGCTGACCGATCCTAAAGTCTGCGGTTACTGGAAACTGGAATCCATCTGGGGGAAGCTGAAGTGGAACCCTGATCCGATTGGCACGATAGACAATATCATGCTGACCGGATGGTCGCTCATCGGAATATCCACGTATGCAGCCAACACTGGCGATATGCGCTATCAAGAGCGCGGTGTTTTGAAGTTCAAACCCTTCAAGAAGAGATCGATCACTTTTAGTCACGACGTCCATAGTTTCGTCGAGTCTTTGATGCGGAACTGGAACTACTGCTCTCTTTATCTTTACCCTTGCGAACCGTTCTGGTCATTTCCGCTATGTAATTCGCTTGCATTTTGCGGTGTCGTACCTTATGACCGGGTGAATGGAACGAGCTTCGCTGCGTCAGTCCGCGAGAACTTCCTTCGGTCATTCGAGGAAGAGTTCCTTCTGTCCGACGGGAATCCCAAGGCGGTAGTTTCCACACTTACTGGATACGGTTCACTCTCGCGAACGAATGCTCAGGTTGAGTTGTTATTCCTTTTGGCGTTGGCGACGTACGTGAACGCCATCCATCCTGGTTACGCGCGGCGCTGGTACGCGCTGGTGCGAGCTGAATTTCTCGAATTGGTGAATGGAGAACTTTCGCTCAATGGAGTCAAGTGGGAGGAGTGTTTCGACACTGGGAACTACCAAAAAAATCCTGGTTTTGTTCTTGGTGGTATTGCCTTGGCAGCGCGTGAGCACGGTGACGATGAAATGGCCGAGGCGGCACTGCGTAAAGCAGATCAACTCATGGCACGTGTTGACGATCCTTCCGTCTACGCGTTTGAAGGAATCTCTGCTGCGGCAAATCTGAATATAGCCACGGCTCGATGGTCGCGAAAAAGTGACTGGCAGGATTTGATTAATGTCGGCCCAAATCGCGAAGCACTTAAAGGTCCTATCCTTACCGACTGTGCGTACCCGCGCGTGCTCGTCGCAAAAGCGGTCAGTGATGGATCAGGACTCGACCTCGTACTTTATAACGGTGAAGACGAGGGTGTCGAAACCATAAAGATTGAAAGATTGACGCCAGGCATGCGTTATGAGGTCATTGGGGCGATCGAGTCTGAATGTGAAAGTGATTCTGCGGGTGTCGCAGAGCTGCAGGTCCATCTCAAAGGACGCACGCCAGTTACCTTGAAATTGGCCTGATACATGGCGTGGAGGTCGAATATGGCTTGCTGTATGCTGGGTGCAATGTTTCTCGGGCAGTGTCTAGCCGTATGGGCGTTGATCAAGCGGTGGCTTGGCTTTGCGGATAGTACGGAACGAAAGCAGCGGGGTATCCTTGCTGCGTCAAGGTTTTCGCCGCGGGTCGTCGTGGTTGTTGTATTTTTCGAGCTCTTGCTTGGTGGCATGGGCTTAGCTTACTCGGGAAACGAGGTTCACGAACACGCTAGCCATTCAAGTGAGATAGGGGAAAGGTTAGTTAAGTTGGAGCGAAGTACCGTATGCGGATTAGCTGATCGGGCGTTGCAAAAAAACGTAGGCAAGCCTGGGATAGCGAAAGTGGACGTCGGCGCGCGGCACTCTCTTTGAATTATATGCAGTGGGAGCTATGCCGATGCGATCCCGTTGATTTGTGGCGTGAGCTGTCGTCTGCCTTTAACACGAAAAATCTTCAACACAAATCGTCACTATGTGTTGCTTGGAAAGCGGATGTGTGCTGCCCATTTGGTTCGGGCCAGTTTTTTCGCCCTCCCCAAGTGGCCCACAGCGACGACAAATCGACGGTAGTGTGCGACAAGTCAACCTGGCTAATATCCCAAGAGGTCGTGAATTACCGGCGCCTCCAACCTTAGGTGTTTATCATTTGGTTTCCTTAATAGATCGCCGAGAAGGTCGGCATCCCTGTCAACGTTTTTTGAGCCGGATATCTAAGATATAAAGCACAGCCTTTCGTAGGGAAGTATCAATAATTTCAACAACCTTGAGTCTGAAAATATGGATGCACAAATCGATCACGCAGCCGGGATGCCGATTGGCTTGCTCGACGAACTGCCATTGCCGGTCGATTCTACCGAATCACTCTTTTCCACATTGCAAGAACCTCTAGCATTGCCGACAGCGCGCGGTGGTTTGCAACATTTGTAGTGGTCGTAGCGGCGATTGGCTTACGTGAAGACGAGCATTGACAATGACCGTTCACGATTGCTACGAGTGGGTGGGAGAGTCTCGAAGAGTGGCAATAGTTGGGTGACGTCGTTATGGATGCGCCTGCAAAGGATCGGCGTGAGCAGAATGCTCGGTGGTATGGTCACTGGTGGCGTCTGGAATCGGGACGTGTCTGATCGTTGGGATGGTGTCCCGTTTGCGACCTGCTTCCTCTCCTCGCGCCGGCGAGAATCATGATCATACGCGACCTGAGCGGTACCAGCTTTCAGTCCCATTGTTAGTCTTCGGCTTTCTGCAGGCCCGTCAGTTGGGCGTATACGCCCAACTGACGGGCAAATTCGGCAGGCGATGTCTCGCCGAGCGCCCTGTGAGGACGACTCTCGTTGTACCCGCCACCGTTCAATCTGCTCCTTCGCATGAGCCAACGTCGTGAACCAATGAGTATTCACGCATTCATCGCGGAGCGTGCCGTTAAACGACTCGACATAGGCGTTGTCCGTTGGCTTGCAGAGGCGGCTGAAGGCAATCTCAACCTTGTGATGGTAGGCCCACAGGGCCATCAACTGGCCGGTAATTTCTGATCAGTTGTCGCAATACAGCGTCCGCGCCCCGGATGCCTCGTAACACCCCCAGTGTTCGGACGACGTCAACGGCGCTCAAGCGTTGACCTACCTCGATCACCCGCGCCTCGCGCGTGAACACGTCGACAACGGTTAATGCTCGGAAGCGCTTGCCGCCGTAAAGTTGGTCGGCAACAAAGTCCAGGCTCCATACGTGATCCGCTGCTGTCGCCTTTGCCTGGGCCGGTCGATTCGCCTGCGCTCGCTGCTTGCGATTCGACTTGTATCGAAGCGACAGCCCTTCCTCTCGATATAGGCTGTACATCACTTTCCGACTGACGTCATAGCCCTCGCGCTTCAGCAGCACGTGAATCTTGCGGTAGCCATGGCGCACCCGGCTTGCAGCAATAACACACATCCGTTTCCGGACGTCGCTTCTCGGATCGAGATGGCTCCGGTAATGGTAGGCCGTCCGTGACAGCACCACCAGTCGGCAGGCCCGCCTCTCAGCGATCGAGTAGGTCGACTTCAGATAATCAACGATGCCGCGCTTCGGCGAAGGTTTCGCCACGTTTTTTCAATACGTCGGTCAGCATGGCCTTATCCAGCGTCAGCTCGGCGACCACCTTCTTCAACTGCGCATGTTCTTCCTGAAGCTGTTTGAGCTGCCGGACTTGGTCAGTCTGCAGTTCCGCGTACAGATTTTTCCAGCGATAGAAAGTTTGCTCCGTGATGCCCACGTGCCGGATCAGCTCCGCGACCGGCATCCCCGCCATGGCGTGTTTCAACACCGCCACAATCTGCGTGGCACTGAAGCGCTTGCGTTTCATCATACGGCTCCTCTCTATCGAGAAGTCCGCCGAAAACTCGCTCACAAGATGGCACTGGTCACTGGGGGCCGCTCAGAACTCATCGCGCCAAAGGTCGGCGCAATAGCGTTCCTATGAGAGCCTGATCGTAAACCGACTAGACGCTCCTAAGTCGACTATCTGCTCCGATTGATCGCTCTCGCGGGAATACCCTCATCTTGATCTGCTTGACGTCAATATTCCAGCGGGCTATCTTTTATAAAACGTGTTCAATTAGATGTGCGTGGCTATTGATTTCAATGTTGACTAGATCATCAAGCATTCCGGCAACTCGACTGCCGACACTAGGCATACTTCCTGCCGACAAGTCGCGTGGAGAAGGTGCGGATATTGCGTTACGGATCGTTGGGATCTCTATGTGAGCTGTATCAGTAAGCGATGGATAGACGGCGGTGAGATGTAAGGTTGTTAGAATTTTTTGTGCCATTGAAATAATTCTATTTCTATCGTTATCCGAAACGACATGTCAGGGAAGACATTCTCCGAATGTCCAATGAGGCAGTAATAGGAGAGCAGTTTTGAGCATCCTGGATCATTCGTTGGCATAGCGGGTCAATGGAGAACCAACTGAGACTTCAAAAAAGAAAATTTGGCGATGCATGTCATGCGAAATCTGGCATATGTGGGCAGAGTTCTAATAGTAGATCTAGCTTCGGTGTGTAGTGTGGGCGAGCAAAGGTCGAATCCGTTTCCGAGTGGATGAAATATTTGTGGAAGTTTGGGGTGGCGGAGGGGTAGTGAGTAAATTTTTATACTAAGCATATGTGATTTTCTGAATTTTATAAAAATAAAAATGGAAATTGATAGTTTTTAGGGTGTTGTGGATAAACAGGGATGGAGACATGGTAATTAGCAAAATCTGTGTGAATATTTGTGGTGCGACGGTTTTTTCCGCTATTGCACTGGCCTCGGGAAGCGCAAACGCACAATCAAAAGGCGATACTACGGTTGGCGTAGGATGGCTTCATATCATGCCTCAGTCGAAATCAGATCCGTTGGTCGTAGAAAGCGTCAACGGAGCCTTGGTCAATCAGGTATTGCCGGGGACAGGGCTGCATGCAGACGCGGGAGATACGGCAAGTTTGACGGTCGAGCACTATTTTACGGATCATATCGGCGTCGCGCTGATGGCTGCCATGCCTTTTACGAACGACTTGAGTGGTGACGGGGCTTTGTCTCGTTACGGCGTTATTGGAAAGACGAAACCAATGGCGCCGATCCTCGAGTTGCGGTATCACTTCTTCGATAGTGCTGCGCGTTTCAGGCCATTTGCCGGTGTTGGGGTCAACTATACATGGTTTGAAAGCACGCGTGCGACGAACGGCGCGTTCGTTTCTGACACATGTGGGCAGGGGTGTTCTATGCAGTCGAAGCTTAGCGCATCTTGGAATCCATCCTTCACTGTAGGATTGAGTTACAAGATTTCAAAAAAATGGGCGATAGATGCTTCGGCGACTTATATCCCGCTGTCCACCACTCTTACGTCGCAAACTCGAAGTGTGACGGGAGTCGAAACTGTGACAAAGGCGCAAATCAAGGTTCATCCAATCATTTCGAGGATTGAAGTCAGTTACTCCTTCTAGAGAGAGGGCGGGTGGGCAGTCTCAAGAATCAAGTGCAACGTTTACCAATCCGGTGGCAGCCAACTCCTTGGCCATGGCTTATTCCGGAGCTTTCCAGCCGAGCGTTTGACGTGGGCGCCCATTCATTAATTTGGCGATATCGTTCAAATGCATGTGGGTGATGCCCGACAGGCCCATGACCTTGGGTAGAAACTGACGCAATAACCCGTTGGTGTTTTCGTTGCTACCCTTTGTCAGGGCGCGTACGGATTGGCAAACCAGATATCCAGATTCAGTTGCGTGGCGAGTTCTACATGACAGGTCATTTCCGTTCCGCGATCGTACGTCAGGCTTTCACGGAAAAACGCGGGCAACTTTTCATCTGCCGGGTGAAGCCTTCGAGGGCCGCTCTTGCCGTGCACCCGTCCATTCGGCACAGCATCGCGAATCGGGTCTTGCGTTCGACCAGCGTGCCGACACAGGAGCGATTGAACGCCCCCTTGATGAGATCGCCTTCCCAATGCCCGGGCCATTGCCGTGTTTCGATGGCTTCAGGTCGATGAACAATACGCAGTTCTTTAGGCACAAAACTCTTGCGGGCGAGGCTATTGCGCGTATTGCCGCTTGTCGGTTTTTCCTGGCGCAACGCGTCGATCATGGCTTGCTTCAGGCCGCCGCGCGGATGGCCGTAAATCGCAGCGTAGATCGTTTCGTCGCTGACCTGCTGAGTGGGATCGTCGGTATGCATGTCCCGGAGTCTCGCAGCAATTTGCTGGGACGACCAGCGTCGATACAGCAGATCGTGATGCACCCGCCAGTACAACCCGCTGCTCTCGGACAGTTTGCGCCGGCGCCGACTATGTTCCCGTCACGATCGATATGCTTGCGCCGCTTGCGTGGCGCTGTAACACCTCGCCGCCCGATCTATGGGCTGGCAATACTTCTGACGCTACCGCCTTTCCGATGCTCGATCATGATGGCCGCTCGATCCTCGGTGCTCAATTGCCTGTATTTCTTCATCGCAACACTGTACCTCATTCTTGGTGCTGCACTTGGAATTATAGATTAATATGATCTAATATTTTGATTTGTGTTTGTCGCAATTTAACTTTAAAAAGCTCTGGGTGTTGTGATCACGATTTTAAGAAATAAGGTAAAATTATTTTCACTGGAGGTGATAAATGAATGTTAGGAAGATGGCAGTCGGGTGGCTTGATAGACTTCAGAATCAAGATTCTGAAGAGTTCGCGAGACTATTTAGCGTAGATGGCCTGTACGTCGACCCAGCCTTCGGGCTAGTTCGGCGCGGACGGGATTTCGTAAAACTGCATCATAGAAGATGGCATGCTGCAGTGCCGGACTTCAGGTGCAAAGCGGAACGGGTATTGGTTGAAGGTCGAACAGCAACCATCCAATATGAAGCGGAGGGGACATTCAGTGGTGAGTCCTTGGGGGCTGGGGAGCGTATTATTCTGCCTACACATCAATCGTTCCGTGCTCGAGGCCTCATCGTACTCGATTACGATGAGAGCGGTCAGGTGATTTCGTGCACTGAATATTACGATCGATCGATTATGCCATGCGGTGAGAAGCCGCCTTTCGATGATGATGTTATCGGATTGCGATAAGGTTGAAAAAATATTTGTCTCCAACATTTATTTTAAGTGTTCGTGATGCGGTCTTATTGACGAATAAGAAGAATAGGTGCGTTGGCGATAAATGGAGTGGGTTTGTGCTCCGGATATTGTAAAGACTGCCAACAGTGAAAATATTTTGGACGATCGGCGGCGGGTGGTTGGGGTTTGTGCATACACTTCATCTATCCCGTCGCGATTGCCTGCTGGGTGCGCATGTTAATTATTTTTCAGTATCTCCGTTAGACTCGTGCACGCGATTTTTAAAAATGTGGTTGATTCCGAGGAGGTAAGCCCGCAGAATTGGCGCGGGAGTTGCACTACTGGCTTTTGGAAAGTTTAGTTTTTCGAGAGAGGTATTCAAAATGTCAGAATTTGGCGCGAGCATTTTCGGGTGGGAAGGGAGTGGTACGCGAATGCGCGAAGTTGCTCGGTTTTCGCGTGCTGATTCTCACCTTTTGGGGCGGCCGCCACGCCAATACTGAGTCGGCCCTGAACAATCCAGGAAGGCTTATACAGAAAGGCTGTGAGGCCGAAACGGTGTTGTTGGATCTGCAGGATGCAGGCATATTGATGCGTGAATCCTGCAAATCCTGACGAGGTGCGGATGGGTCCGAAGACGCCGGTGCCAGAGGGAGATTTCTTCCGCCAACCGCTGCGCGAGCAGATCAACTTGAAGCATCCGTTGGTTCGCCTCGCCGATCTGATCGACTGGGAGCGGTTGAGCACGGCGATGAGCGTGAGTTTCGTGTCGCAGCGGGGCCGGCCGGCAACGTCGCCGCGTTTGATCGCAGGTCTGCTGTACTTGCAGCACGCATTCGACCTGTCGGACGAGGACGTCGTCTGGCAGTGGCTCGAGAACCCGTACTGGCAGGTGTTCACGGGCGAGACGCACTTGCAGACGAAGCCGCCAATCGATTCGTCGAGCCTGACGCGCTGGCGCAAGCGGTTGGGCGAAGCCGGGGTTGAGGAACTGCTGGCCGAGACGATCGAAGCGGCCAAACGGGCCCAAGTC
Organism: Burkholderia sp. Ac-20345; assembly: GCF_017104825.1. NCBI lineage: Bacteria > Pseudomonadati > Pseudomonadota > Betaproteobacteria > Burkholderiales > Burkholderiaceae > Burkholderia > Burkholderia sp. Ac-20345. Next base: position 22,271 of record NZ_JAAGPO010000163.1, read on the forward strand.
ATCAAGAGCTCTAGCCTGAAGCGGGTGATCGTCGACACGACAGTGATGGAGAAGGCGATCGCCCATCCGACCGATTCGCGTCTGCTTGAGCGCTGCCGGGAGCATCTGGTGAAGGCGGCCGTGCGGCATGGTCTGAATCTGCGGCAGAACTACAACCGCGAGGCGCCGCGTCTGGAGAGCCAGATCGGCCGCTACGCGCATGCGAAGCAATACAATCGGATGAAGAAGGCACTGCGGACTTTGCGTTCGCGCGTGGGCCGCGTGATGCGCGACGTCGAAAGGCAACTCGATGGCGTGGCGCACGAAAGCCGCTCGGCACTGGAAGAACTGATCGGCCGTACGAAGCGGATTCTGTCGCAGAAGCAAAAGGACAAGAACAAGCTGTACGCGCTGCACGCACCGGAAGTCGAGTGCCTGGCGAAGGGCAAGGCACGCAACCCGTACGGGTTCGGCGTGAAGGTGTCGATCACGACGACGCACAAGGAAGGTTTGGTGGTGGGCGCGCGCTCGATGCCAGGCAACCCGTACGACGGACATACGCTGGCCGAAGCACTGGAGCAGGCGGCGATCCTGAGCGACGTCCAACCGGAGATCGCCATCGTCGACCGCGGCTACAAGGGTGTCACGATCGACGGCGTGAAGATCTATCACCCGGGTTTGCGACGAGGCATCACGCGCGGCCTGCGGGCGATGATCCGGCGCCGAAGCGCCATTGAGCCAGCCATCGGGCACATGAAGGCCGACGGCAAACTCGATCGAAACTGGCTCAAGGGCGCGCTGGGTGACGCGATTCACGCAGTGCTGTGCGGTGCCGGCCACAACCTGCGGATGATCTTGCGCAAGATGCGGCTTTTTTACGCTCTCGCCGCCTTGCTCAACTTCCAAACCGCTGCGCCGTCGGCTGCATAGCTTCAATTGCACGACAAAGCGAATTGTTCAGGGCCGACTACTGAACCGTCTGGGTTAAGATTTTGAATTGCGACGTTCGGTATGTGTTTCTACATAACCTGATATGGAGATGGGTCAGTTCGCCGCATTGATCTTCCAAGGGGCATTTGATTGAAGTGTGTATTTAATTTATCTATGAAATTTGTGCCGAGCTCCATGGCGCTAATATTGGCATAAATTGTCGTTGTGCGGCAAGTTCAATTGCAGAGTTATGAATGTCGTCCATTGCGATCAACAAAATTGTGGGTCAATACAAAAAATAATGAGGCTAGGCATGTCGCGAGAGTGCGCGCGTCGGAAGATCCTGTTTTCGTTCATGGCTTCTGGCACGGCTCTGGAACTTGGAATCATGTCTCAGCTGGTCTAGCAGCTGTGTGATTCAACGTGCACGCCTTTGACTTGCCGGGCGCAGGAATAAAAGCCAGAATGCCAAGTTCCTATTTCGAGAGGCCGCTTGATGCCGCGATTTTTACCACAGAATTGTCACCGAACGCTGGGGTGACGCAAGAGAGCCGAACGCGCGCCGTAATCGAAACGATCCGGGTTATCGACCGGCCCGTGATTTTGGTTGGGCACTCGATGAGAGGTGCCACTGCTTCGGATGTGGCTGAAGCTGTGCCCGAATTGTTGACCGCGGTGATGTATCTCACGGTTTTCATACTACCGCCAGGCATATCACCGCTCGCTATGATGGAGCACGAGACAATGGCCGGTGCAGTTGTACCGTCTTTCTTCCTGGCCGACCCATCTCAGGGGGTGCCCCTATGTCCTTCGTCAAGCGTTAGGGGCTGACCTGGGTTGGTAAATGGTGCCGTCGCGCAGCATGGCGAACAGGGCGTCGCATCGTCGCCGTGCCAGCGCGATGAGCGCTTGGTTGTGGCGCTTGCCCTGCTGGATCTTGCGCGCGTAGTAAGCCCGTGAGACAGGATCCCGCAATGCCGCGAAGGCGGATAGGAACAAGGCGCGCTTGAGTACCTTGTTGCCGCGTCTGGATGGATGCTCACCACGGATGGATGAGCCTGAGCGCCGGGTGACCGGGGCAAGACCAGCGTAGGCCGCCAAGTGGGCGGCCGAAGCGAACGCTTTATGCGCGACCTCGATCAGGAGTCTGGCGGCGGTCCTGACGCCGACTCCCGGCATGCTGGTCAGGACCGGCCAAAGAGGGTGAGCAAGCACCAGTCGCTCAACTTCGGCGGCGACCTCGTCGCGTTGCTTACGCAAGGCCGCAAGCTGCTGTGCCAAGCGAGGCATGACGATGGTGGCAGCTTGCGTGCCGGGCACGGTCACGGCTTGTTCGTTCAGTGCCTGAACGATCTCGGCCGCCAAGCCTTTACCCATGCGAGGAGCGAGCTTGGTCAGGCGATTGGCGAGCGTCTTCTCGCTGGTGCTGGCAAGTGCGGCGGGCGAAGGATAGCGCTCAAGCAGATCGAGCACCGCAGGATGGTCGAGACGTGGTCCGAGAACGCGTTCGAGAGCCGGATGGATCTGAGTAAGCAAGCCGCGAATGCGGTTGCTGGTTTGAGTGACCTGGGCGGCGAGATCATCATCGAAGCCGCACAGCATGGTGAGTTCGGCGAGTTGCTCGTCGGCCAATCGAAGCGAGCGCAGCGTGTGCGACATCGAGCGAGCGGCTTCGGCAATGATCGCGGCGTCGCGAGCATCGGTCTTGGCTTCGCCGGCGTGCAGGTCAGCGATGCGGCGCATAGCCAGTCCCGGCAGATAGGCGACGAGTACGCCTTCGGCGCGAGCGACAGCTACAGGAAGCGCGCCGATGGTGGACGGTTGATCGACGACGAACAGCAGTCGACCGTGCGTCTTGAGTTCGGCGATGAGGGCTCGCAGCTTGACCTCGTCGTTGGGTAGCGCCTTGTTGTAAAGGCGCTTGCCGTTCCGATCGAGCGCGACGGCATGATGCTGGCCTTTACCGACATCGACGCCGACGAAGACATCGACGGCGCCATGTTGTTGAGTGTCTTGCATCGAAGTATGAGCAGAGTGAACGGATTGGCCTGCAACAACGGTGGCAAGTCTCGGCATCCACGTTACGGACGGCGTCGGGATATCCCGGCCAAACCCCTATCAGCGATCACCAGCCACCCACCAGGCCCGGTGACAACACCCTCCTATAAGGACCTCCGCATTGTTGCAAGCTGTGGTTTAGCGGTTCATTCGTTTAGCTCCTGCTTTGCCTGTTGCGGAGATCAACAGGACTGGCGACCGGGACAGACTGCACGCCTATAAACGGCCTTGTGGGGCACGTGGTTGCTATGCCCGGGCCCGGATAGTAACCGCGCAGCAGGACTCCATCCGGATCACGGCGAATACATGCGATGTAGCGCCTGAGGGGTGTTCGAGTTCGCCCGCTGCCGGTCTGACCTGTCGCTATCCTTACCTGTTGCGTCTTCGACTACCAAATCAATTCATGCTGGGCTGCAAGCCTTCCGCTTTCGCGGGAGACTTCAGGTTCCTTTCGCCGTTCTGATGCAAGCGGGTACGTAAGACGGATCGAATTGCTCGCCCCTGGCCAGTACGGCCCACAGAATTCGCGCATGCTTGTTGGCCACCGCGATCAGAGCCTTGTAAAAGCCCACCCGAGCCTGTAGCTGGACGATCCAGCGCGAGAGCCGGTCGTTGCGTCGGTGGGCTGTGAGGACTGCGGAGCGCGCGCCCTGAAACAGCAGAGTCCGCAGATAAGCAGTAAGCGCTCGACACGTACCGTCTGTTCATGAGGGCACGGCACCGGCAATCTGATTCCCATCAGATGTAATGGGAATCAGATTGATGAAGCCAGTGGTGCATGGAAGACGACCGGGATCGAGGAACT
>NZ_JAAGPO010000164.1:0-25587 GCF_017104825.1 Burkholderia sp. Ac-20345
TCGGTGCAGCGGCGGGCGCTGCCGCGCCGTTCGCCTGCGCCGCGGCGCCGCCTTCGAGCAGGATGATCAGCGAGCCTTCCGACACGGAATCGCCCACCTTGACCTTGATTTCCTTCACGACGCCGCCTACCGGGCTCGGCACGTCCATCGTCGCCTTGTCCGACTCGAGCGTGACGAGCGACTGCTCCGGCTCGACGGTATCGCCGACCTTCACGCCGATCTCGATCACCGGGACGTCCTTGTAATCGCCGATATCCGGCACCTTCACTTCGATCGCTTGACTCATCTGTTTCTGTCTCCATGGCCGCGCGCGCCCCTCGCGGGAGCGGCGCGCGGCATCACACGGCGTGTGCGTTAAACGGTCATCGGGTTGGGCTTCGACGGATCGAGGTTGTACTTGGCAATCGCTTCCGCGACCACCTTGCGCTCGATCGTGCCCTCGTCGGCCAGCGCGTTGAGCGCGGCGACGGTGACCCAGTGACGGTCGACTTCGAAGAAGTGACGCAGCTTCTCGCGGGTATCCGAGCGGCCGAAGCCGTCCGTGCCCAGCACGACGAAGCGGCGATCGATCTGGCCACGGATCTGGTCGACCAGCGCACGGACGTAGTCGGTCGATGCGATGACCGGGCCCTGCGTGTCCTTCAGGCACTTCTGCACGTGCGACAGGCGACGCTCTTCGGTCGGATGGAGCAGGTTCCAGCGTTCGATCTCGTGGCCTTCGCGCGCGAGCTCGGTGAAGCTCGGCACGCTCCACAGGTCGGCGGCGACGCCCCAGTCGTTCTTCAGCAGGTCGGCGGCAGCGATCACTTCGTTGAAGATCGTGCCCGCGCCGAGCAGCTGGACGCGCGGGGCCTTCTCGTCTGCGTCGGCCTTCTTGAACGCGTACATGCCCTTGATGATGTCGGCCGCCACGTGCTCGCCCTGCGGAATCGCCGGGTGCTCGTAGTTCTCGTTCATCACCGTGATGTAGTAGTACACGTCTTCCTGGTCCGCCACCATGCGGCGCAGGCCGTCCTGGATGATCACCGCGAGTTCGTAGCCGAAGGTCGGGTCGTAGCTCACGCAGTTCGGCACCGATGCCGCCCACAGGAGCGAGTGGCCGTCTTCGTGCTGCAGGCCTTCGCCGTTCAGCGTCGTGCGGCCCGCGGTACCGCCGAGCAGGAAGCCGCGCGAACGCATGTCGCCCGCGGCCCATGCCAGGTCGCCGATCCGCTGGAAGCCGAACATCGAATAGAAGATGTAGAACGGCAGCATGATCTCGCCGTGCGTCGAGTACGACGTCGCCGCAGCGATCCAGTCGCACATGCCGCCCGCTTCGTTGATGCCTTCCTGCAGGATCTGGCCGGTTTCCGATTCCTTGTAGAACATCAGCTGGTCGGAATCTTCCGGCACGTACTTCTGGCCCTGCTGATTCCAGATGCCGATCTGGCGGAACAGGCCTTCCATGCCGAACGTGCGCGATTCGTCCGGGACGATCGGCACGACGCGCTTGCCGAGCGCCTTGTCCTTCAGCAGGATGTTCAGGATCCGCACGAACGCCATCGTCGTCGAGATCTCGCGACCTTCACCCGTGCCCTTCAGCAGCGGCTCGAACGCGTCGAGCGCCGGCACCGGCAGCGACGTCGCCTTCTCGCGGCGATGCGGCAGGTAGCCGCCGAGGTCCATGCGCTGCTTGCGCATGTATTCGAGTTCCTTCGAGCCTTCCTCGAACTTCAGGTACGGTACGTCGGCGATCTGCTCGTCGGTGATCGGCAGGCGGAACTGGTCACGGAACTTCTTCAGTTGCTCGACCGGCAGCTTCTTCTGCTGGTGCGTGATGTTCATCGCCTGGCCCGACTCGCCCATCCCGTAGCCCTTGATGGTCTTCGCGAGGATGACGGTCGGCGCGCCCTTCGTGTTGCTGGCTTCGTGGAACGCAGCGTAGATCTTGTGCGGATCGTGGCCGCCGCGGTTCAGCGCCCAGATGTCGTCGTCCGACCAGTCGGCGACGAGCGCCTTCAGTTCAGGCGTGTTGAAGAAGTGCTCGCGCACGAACGCGCCCGATTCCGACTTGTACGTCTGGTACTCGCCGTCGACGACGTCCATCATGCGGCGCATCAGCACGCCCGACTTGTCGCGTGCGAACAGCGCATCCCAGCGGCTGCCCCAGATGACCTTGATCACGTTCCAGCCGGCACCGCGGAACTCCGATTCGAGTTCCTGGATGATCTTGCCGTTGCCGCGCACCGGGCCGTCGAGACGCTGCAGGTTGCAGTTGATCACGAACACGAGGTTGTCGAGCTTCTCGCGGCTCGCCATCCCGATCGCGCCGAGCGATTCCGGCTCGTCCGTCTCGCCGTCGCCGAGGAATGCCCACACCTTGCGGCCTTCCGTCTTCGTGATGCCGCGCGCCTGCAGGTACTTCATGAAGCGCGCCTGGTAGATCGCCATGATCGGGCCGAGACCCATCGACACGGTCGGGAACTGCCAGAAGTCCGGCATCAGCCACGGGTGCGGGTACGACGAAATGCCCTGGCCGTCGACTTCCTGACGGAAGTTGTCGAGCTGCTCTTCCTTCAGGCGGCCGAGCAGGAACGCGCGCGAGTACACACCCGGCGACGAGTGGCCCTGCACGAACACGAGATCGCCGCCGTGCTGCTCGGACGCTGCGTGCCAGAAATGGTTGTAGCCGACGTCATAGAGCGTCGCGGCCGATGCGAACGATGCGATGTGGCCGCCGACGTTCGTGTCCTTGCCTGCGCGCAGCACCATCGCCAGCGCGTTCCAGCGCGTGTACGAACGGATGCGGTGCTCGAGGTCCTGGTCGCCCGGGATCTTCGCCTGCGCGCCGACCGGGATCGTGTTGATGTACGGGGTATTGGCGGAGAACGGCAGGTGTTCGCCATGCATGCGGGCGAACTCGATCTGCTTTTCAATCAGGTAATGCGCACGGCCGGTGCCCACGGAGGAGATCACGCCATCGAGCGACTCCAGCCACTCGACGGTTTCTTGCGGGTCGTCGTCACGTTCGGCGGCGACATATTTCATCACTTCGTTCGGTACAGCGGACATTCTCGTCTCCTGGGTCCTGGAATGTGAGGATCGCTCTCGTGCAGACGACGCGACGCGACCGGCTGCGGGCAAGCTCGAACGGATTGTAATGAGCGTGCGCGGGCATGCGCAACAAAATTTTCGAATTGTGAGATCTTTTCTCGCAATGCGGAATATTGCTGCGCTGCACCCATATTTCGGGGCGCTCCGGCGCGCCGCGGCTGAACAAATCCGTTTCCGTTCAACATATCCGGTATAGGTTTTCCATGTATTGCGCTGCGCTACAATCCTGCCATGTTGACCGATCGGCTTTTCGCACGCTCGGCGCGACCGTCTGGCCCGCCGGCGGAGTCGCAGCCGTCCCGTTGGCACCACGGACCGTGGTGGTCCAATTCCTATTTGCTGACGCCCCTGCTGTCGATCCTCGTGTTCCTGGTGGTGATGAGCCTCATCCTGTGGAGCCTCAATCGCCGCGAACAGCAGCAGCAGGAAGACACCCTCTTCCGTAACGTCGCGTGGGCGCAGCAGCAGATCCGCTTGTCGATGACGGGTGCGCAGGAACAGCTCCAGGCGCTGTCGCGCGATCTCGCGTCCGGCCGCCTCGACCAGAACGCGTTCCAGATGGCCGTCGCGGATGTAATGCAAACGCATCCGGAAATCCTCTACCTGAACTGGTACACGTCGCCCGGCGTGCAGCGCTGGCCGACCGTGCATCCGCCGCTGCTCGGCCAGCGGCTCGCGAAACCCGGCGAAGCGCAGATGCAGGACGCCGTGCGCGGCGCCTACGACGAGGCGCGCAGCACGCGCCGCCAGGCCTATTCGCCGCTGATCTACGACGACTTCGGCAACGGCTTCATCACGCTGCAGACACCGGTGATGCGCGGCGACCGCGAGTACCTCGGCGCGATCGCCGCGGTGTTCTCGGTCGAAGGCATCCTGAAGCACGACATCCCGCAAGAGCTGTCGTCGAAGTACAAGATCTCGATCACCGACGCGAACAACCGCGAGCTGTCGTCCACGTCGACGCGCCCGCGCCTGCCGCGCGACTCGCACTACGACCTGCCGCTCGATCCGCCCGGCCAGGGGCTGACCGTGCGCGTGTATGCATTCCCGCAGCTCACGAACCTGACCAACAACACGCTCGTGTGGCTCGTCGCGGGCCTGTCGTGCTTCGTGCTGTGGAGCCTCTGGAGCCTGTGGAAGCACACGCGCCAGCGCTTCGAGGCGCAGCAGGCGCTGTACGCGGAAGCGTTCTTCCGCCGCGCGATGGAAAACTCGGTGCTGATCGGCATGCGCGTGCTCGACATGCACGGCCGCATCACGCACGTGAACCCGGCGTTCTGCCGGATGACGGGCTGGGACGAAACCGACCTCGTCGGCAAGGTCGCGCCGTTCCCGTACTGGCCGCGCGACGCGTACCCGGAAATGCAGCGCCAGCTCGACATGACGCTGCGCGGCAAGGCGCCGAGCTCGGGCTTCGAGCTGCGCGTGCGGCGCAAGAACGGCACGCTGTTCCATGCGCGCCTGTACGTGTCGCCGCTGATCGACAGCTCGGGCCGACAGACCGGCTGGATGTCGTCGATGACCGACATCACCGAGCCGAAGCGCGCGCGCGAGGAACTCGCAGCCGCGCACGAACGCTTCACGACGGTGCTCGAAAGCCTCGACGCGGCAGTGTCGGTGCTGGCCGCCGACGAGGCCGAGCTGCTGTTCGCGAACCGCTACTACCGCCACCTGTTCGGCATTCGCCCGGACGGCCATCTCGAGCTGTCGGGCGGCGGCTTCGACCGCGCGCAGGCATCGTCCGACTCGATCGACATGGTCGACGCGTTCGCGGGCCTGCCTGCCGCCGCGCTGACGAGCAGCACCGCCGATGCGCAAGAGGTGTACGTCGAGAGCATCCAGAAGTGGTTCGAGGTGCGCCGCCAGTACATCCAGTGGGTGGACGGCCACCTCGCGCAGATGCAGATCGCGACCGACATCACGACCCGCAAGAAGGCGCAGGAACTCGCGCACCAGCAGGAAGAGAAGCTGCAGTTCACGAGCCGATTGATGACGATGGGTGAAATGGCGTCGTCGATTGCTCACGAATTGAACCAGCCGCTCGCCGCGATCAACAACTACTGCTCGGGCACGCTCGCGCTCGTGAAGAGCGGCCGCGGCACGCCGGAGACGCTGCAGCCCGCGCTGGAAAAGACCGCGCAGCAGGCGCTGCGCGCGGGGATGATCGTCAAGCGGATCCGCGAATTCGTGAAGCGCAGCGAGCCGAAGCGCCAGCCGGCGCGCGTCGCGGACATCGTCGCCGACGCGGTCGGGCTCGCCGAAATCGAGGCCAGGAAGCGCAGGATCCGGATCGTCACGGAAATCCTCGCAAGAATGCCTATTATTTATGTCGACCCCGTGCTGATCGAGCAGGTGCTCGTGAACCTGATGAAGAACGCGGCCGAAGCAATGGCCGACGTGAAGCCGGCGTCGGTGGACGGCGTGATCCGCGTCGTCGCCGACATCGAGGCGGGCTTCGTCGACATCCGCGTGATCGACCAGGGGCCGGGCGTCGACGAAGCGACCGCCGAGCGCCTGTTTGAACCGTTTTACAGCACCAAGTCCGATGGCATGGGCATGGGGCTGAACATCTGTCGTTCGATCATCGAATCGCATCGGGGGCGTCTGTGGGTGGTCAACAACGTTGAGCCGGATGGCCGCATTTCCGGCGCAACGTTCCACTGCAGTCTGCCCATTGGGGAACCCGCTGATCTCGGCCAAGGGGGGCGCGAGGCATCGGCATCACATACCGTTACGGGAGAACTATGAATAGCCCTGTCACCACCACTCAGGAAACCGTCTTTGTCGTTGACGACGACGAGGCCGTACGGGACTCGCTGCGCTGGCTGCTGGAGGCGAACGGCTATCGCGTGCAATGCTTCTCGAGCGCCGAGCAGTTCCTCGATGCCTACCAGCCTGCGCAGCAGGCCGGCCAGATCGCGTGCCTGATCCTCGACGTCCGGATGTCGGGCATGAGCGGCCTCGAACTGCAGGAGCGCCTGATTGCCGACAATGCCGCGTTGCCGATCATCTTCGTCACGGGTCACGGCGACGTGCCGATGGCCGTCTCGACGATGAAAAAGGGTGCGATGGACTTTATCGAGAAACCGTTCGACGAAGCCGAGCTGCGCAAGCTCGTCGAGCGGATGCTCGACAAGGCCCGAAGCGAAAGCAAGAGCGTCCAGGAGCAGCGTGCCGCGAGCGAACGCCTGTCGAAGCTGACCGCGCGCGAGCAGCAGGTGCTCGAACGGATCATCGCGGGCCGCCTGAACAAGCAGATCGCCGACGATCTCGGCATCAGCATCAAGACGGTCGAAGCGCACCGCGCGAACATCATGGAAAAGCTCAACGTCAACACGGTGGCTGACCTGCTGCGCCTCGCGCTGTCGAAGAAACAGGCCTGAGCGGGCGCCGGCCGCGGCGGCACTGCCCGCCCGGCCCGCAGCCAGCCCTGTCCGCCCCGCGCGATGCGGCCCACTCGCGCGGCGGCGGCCGCTCTCCCGGCGCACGAGCGCCGCGGCCATGACGCTTCCTGCTTATTCGCTGTCGGACGGCAGCAGGCGAACGGTATAATCGCGTGCTTTGCTGCGACGCTTCTGGCGCCGCACGACCGCATTTCAACTTCCCGGCAGGACCACCACCATGACAGCCCTCCTCATCGACGGCAACGCCCTTTCGAAGACCCTGCGAGCGCAGGCCGCCGAACGCGCCGCCGCCCTGACCGCACGCGGCCACCAGCCCGGTCTCGCGGTGATCCTCGTCGGCGCCAACCCGGCGAGCGAAGTCTACGTGCGCAACAAGATCAAGGCGTGCGAGGACAACGGCTTCTTCTCGTTGAAGGATGCGTACCCGGCCACGCTGTCGGAAGCCGACCTGCTCGCGCGCATCGACGCGCTGAACCGCGCCCCGAAAATCCACGGCATCCTCGTCCAGCTGCCGCTGCCCGCGCACATCGACAGCCACAAGGTGATCGAGGCGATCGCGCCGGAGAAGGACGTCGACGGCTTCCACATCGCGAACGCCGGCGCACTGATGACCGGCAAGCCGCTGTTCCGCCCGTGCACGCCGTACGGCGTGATGAAGATGTTCGAGGCACACGACATTCCGCTGCAGGGCGCGAACGCGGTCGTGATCGGCCGCTCGAACATCGTCGGCAAGCCGATGGCGATGATGCTGCTCGACGCCGGCGCAACCGTGACGATCTGCCACAGCAAGACGCGTGACCTCGCCGCGCACACGCGGCAGGCCGACGTCGTGGTGGCCGCGGTCGGCAAGCGCAACATCCTGACCGCCGACATGGTGAAGCCCGGCGCGACGGTGATCGACGTCGGCATGAACCGCGACGACGCCGGCAAGCTGTGCGGCGACGTCGACTTCGCGGGCGTGAAGGAAGTGGCCGGCCACATCACGCCGGTGCCGGGCGGTGTCGGCCCGATGACCATCACGATGCTGCTGATCAACACGATCGAAGCCGCCGAGCGCGCCGCCGACGCGGCCGCCTGACCCCCTGCCCGTTCAGCCGGCGTGCGATTCCGCGCGCCGGCGCCTCGCCGGCCTCGCCGCACCACACGGCGTCGGCCGCGCCACCAGACGTCTCCCCTCCGCATTCGACCCCGCGCCAATCGCGTCGTTAGAAACTAACGATTGGAAAGCGCGCGATGCGCCCCAATAATGTCGATATCGGGCGCCGCGTTGCCTTGCGCGCCTTACCCTTTTCACTCCGGTTCATCCGGCAACAGACAGGGAGTCTTATGTCCGCCAGCGCCAACACCAACCCGCTTCTCGATTTTTCGGGCCTGCCCCGCTTCGGCGAGATCCGCCCGGAACACGTGACGCCCGCGCTCGACACGCTGCTCGATGCCGCCAACCGCGCGGTCGAGACGGCAAGCGCGGCCGCGACGCCGGCAACCTGGGCAGAAGTCGTCGAGACGGTCGAGCACGCGACGGAGCCGCTCGGCCGCGCATGGGGCATCGTCGGCCACCTGAACGCGGTCGCCGATACACCGGAACTGCGGGCCGCCTACGGCGAGAACCTGCCGCGCGTGACCGAATTCTGGTCGAGCGTCGGCCAGAACCTCGCGCTGTACGAGAAGTACAAGGCGATCGCCGCAAGCGCCGAATACGCGACGCTGTCCATCGAACGCAAGAAGATCCTCGACAACGCACTGCGCGATTTCCGCCTGTCGGGCGCCGAGCTGCCCGAGGACCAGAAGCCGCGCTTCGCCGAACTGCAGGAACAGCAGGCCGCGCTGTCGAAGGCATTCTCCGATCACGTGCTCGACGCGACCAACGCGTACGCGTACATCGTGAAGGACGAGGCCGAACTGGCCGGCCTGCCCGGCGACGCGATCGAGGCCGCCCGCGAAGCCGCGCAAAAGGATGCCAAGGAAGGCTGGAAATTCACGCTGCACTTCCCGTCTTACTTCCCGGTGCTGCAATACGCCGACAACCGCGCACTGCGCGAGACGCTCTACCGCGCCTATGCGACGCGCGCGTCGGAACTCGGGCCGCAGTACGGCGACGGCAAGGCCGAATGGGACAACACGGCGATCGTCGCCGATGCGCTGAAGCTGCGCCGCGAAGAGGCGCTGATGCTCGGCTTCCGCAATTTCGCCGAAGTGTCGCTCGCACCGAAGATGGCCGAATCGCCGCAGCAGGTGATCGCGTTCCTCGAGGATCTCGCGACGCGCGCGCGCCCGCACGCGGACAAGGACTGGGACGAGCTGCGCACGTTCGCCGCGAAGGAACTCGGCCTCGCCGAACTCGCGCCGTGGGACGTCGCGTTCGCAGCAGAAAAGCTGCGCCAGCAGCGCTACGCGTTCTCGGAAAACGAGGTCAAGCAGTACTTCCCGGAGCCGGCCGCGCTGAAGGGCCTGTTCACCGTCACCGAGACGCTGTTCGGCGTGCAGATCAAGCCGGACGACGCGCCGGTGTGGCACAAGGACGTGCGTTTCTTCCGCGTCGAGAACCGCGACGGCTCGCTCGTCGCGCAGTTCTATCTCGACCTGTACGCACGCGAAGGCAAGCGCGGCGGCGCGTGGATGGACGATGCGCGTTCGCGCGCGAAGCGCGGCAGCAGCGTGCAGACGCCGGTCGCCTATCTCACCTGCAACTTCTCGGCGCCGGTCGGCGGCAAGCCCGCGTGCTTCACGCACGACGAAGTCATCACGCTGTTCCATGAATTCGGCCACGGCCTGCACCACATGCTCACGCGCGTCGACGAACTCGGCGTGTCGGGCATCAACGGCGTCGAATGGGATGCCGTCGAGCTGCCGTCGCAGTTCATGGAAAACTTCTGCTGGGAATGGGACGTGCTGTCGTCGATGTCGTCGCACGTCGACACGGGCGCCGCGCTGCCGCGCGAGCTGTTCGACAAGATGATCGCCGCGAAGAATTTCCAGAGCGGGCTCGGCACGCTGCGCCAGATCGTGTTCTCGATGTTCGACATGCTGCTGCACGTCGACTTCGACCCGGCGGGCGCCACCGGCGTGACCGCGTTCGCGCGCGAGATCAACGAACGCTATCACGTGATCCCGCAAGCCGCGTTCTCGCGCTGGCCGAACACGTTCAGCCACATCTTCGCGGGCGGCTACGCGGCCGGCTACTACAGCTACAAGTGGGCCGAGGTGCTGTCGGCCGATGCGTACGCGGCGTTCGAGGAAGCGGCTGCCGAGAGCGGCAGCGTGCTCGATGCGGCGACCGGCACGCGCTATCGCCGCGAAATCCTCGAGGTCGGCGGCAGCCGCCCGGCGATGGATTCGTTCAAGGCGTTCCGCGGCCGCGAGCCGCAGATCGATGCACTGCTGCGCCACAACGGGATGGCCGCGCCCGCGCACTGAGCGCCGCCCGACCCTTTCGGCTGCTTGCAAGCAAAGGCACCGCTTCGGCGGTGCCTTTTTTCATGGCGCGGGCGATGCGTCGTCGAACAGCGAGAACTGCCCGTGGCGCTCGGCCGTATCCTCGTCGATGCGCACGCCGACACCGAGCAGCCGCACCGCCTGCGCACGCCGTTGCAGCCCCTTCGCGAGCAGCGTGACGGCCGTGTCCGCATTCGTCGCATCGGCCACGCACTCGACCGTCGTGCGCTGGAAATCGGCGAAGCGGATCTTCACGTACAGCTTGCGGATCGACCGCGCGGCGCCCGCCCGTTCGATCCGCGCGTCGAGCTGCACGACGAGGCGGCGGATTTCCTCCGCGCACTGCTCGAGCGTCGTCAGGTCGGTCACGTAGGTCGTCTCGACGCTGACCGACTTGCGCTCCTGGTCGGCCTGCACGGGCCGCTCGTCGATCCCGCGCGACAGTTCGTACAGCCGCCGCCCGAACGCGCCGAACTCACGGTGCAGGTCGATCAGCGGCCAGTCGCGCAACTGCGCGCAGGTCTGGATGCCGAGCCGGTCGAGCCGCGTGGCCGTCACCTTGCCGACGCCGTGCAGCTTGCGCACCGGCAGTGCCGCGACGAACGCGTCGATCTCGTGCGGCCGCACGACGAACAGCCCGTCGGGCTTGTTCCAGTCGGACGCGATCTTCGCGATGAACTTGTTCGGCGCGACGCCGGCCGACACGGTCACGCCGACCGTGTCGTACACGCGCTGGCGGATCTCCCGCGCAATCAGCGTCGCACTGCCCTGGCACCGGTCCGACCCGCTGACGTCGAGGTACGCCTCGTCGAGCGACAGCGGCTCGACGTCGGGCGTGTAGTCGCGATAGATCGCCATGATCTGCCGCGACGCCGCGCGGTACTTGTCCATCGCGGACGGCAGGATCAGCAGGTCCGGGCACTTGCGCATCGCCAGCGCCGACGACATCGCCGAATGCACGCCGTAGCGCCGCGCTTCGTAGTTGCAGGTCGCGATCACGCCGCGCTGGTCGGGCCGGCCGCCGACCGCGAGCGGCCGGTTGCGCAGCGACGGGTCGTCGCGCATCTCGACCGACGCGTAGAAGCAGTCGCAGTCGCAGTGAATGATCTTGCGCATGCGCGGCAGCGCGTCGCCCGGCGGCGGCACGTGCGGATCGGCAGGCGGAATGATGGTCGGGTTCACGGTGCCGATACTGTACAAAAACACAGTGCCGGTTTCAACTGTCGCGTGCGGCCGTGCCCGGCGGCGCCGTACCGGCCCGCTTTGCACGGATCGTACCGGCCGGGCGCGGACAGCGCCGCCTATACTCGTCTGCCGCAATACACGAAACGCGAAGGTGACGGATGAAGACGATCGGACTGATCGGCGGGATGAGCTGGGAATCGTCGGCCGAGTATTACCGGATGATCAATCGCCATTCGAAGGCCTTGCACGGCGGGCACCACAACGCGAAGAGCGTGCTGGTCACGGTCGATTTCGCGGAGATCGAAGCGCTGCAGCGCACGCACGACTGGGCTGCGCTCGGCGAAAGGATGGCCGGTGCCGCGCGACAGCTCGAAGCGGCCGGCGCCGATCTCGTCGTGCTGACCACCAATACGATGCACCGCGTATGCGATGCGATCGAAGCCGCGGTGACGCTGCCGTTCCTGCACATCGCCGATCCGACCGGCGACGCGCTGCGCGATGCGGGCGTCGAGCGCGTCGCGCTGCTGGGCACGCGCTACACGATGGAGTTGCCGTTCTATGCGGAGCGATTGCGCGGCAAATTCGGAATGGAGGTGCTCGTGCCGGACGAACGGGGGCGCAACGACGTGCACCGGATCATCTACGACGAGCTGTGCCACGGCATCATCTCGCCGGAGTCGCGCGCGACGTACGTGACGATCATCGAGGAACTGGCACAACGGGGCGCACAGGCCGTGATCCTCGGCTGCACGGAAATCACGCTGCTGATCGGCGCGGACGACTCGCCGCTGCCAGTGTTCGATACGACTGCCCTGCATGCGAAGGCGGCGGTCGAGTGGGCGGCGCGCTGACACCCGCGCGCCGTCGCACGGCGTTCGATCGGATGCCACCACGCTCGCCGGCAACCATCACCGCATGTTCGTGGCCGGATTATTCCGTGTGACGGGAATCACCATTCCGGAGCCCTCGTCGCCCTGCGCGCAACACCTTGCTCTCGCCCGCTGCACGGGGCTCGGCTGGCACCGCCCGCGAATCGAGCGGCGCGCACCATGCTGCCTCGCCAACGCGACTGGTTATCCCTTGGTAATAAAGTGAACGCAAATTGGTTTGCGAGCGGAGTCGCTGCAATCGACGCTGCTCGTGCGATCTCTTTTTCCACCAACAGGAACCTGAACATGAATGGATTCAGCTCCGTGGTCGGTGCGCTGCTCGCCGTGTCGACCATGCTCAACGCGCACGCCGATCCCAACATCACCGCGTCGGCCACGGCGACGCCCAACGGCGGTTTCGACCGCATGACATGGGATATCACACCCGAGGTCGTGCCGACCAACGTCAATGCCAGTTATTACTGGGCCAACCAGCTGTCGTCCGAGCACGGCGGGCACGCGATCTATACCGGCATCCAGCCGCGCACCCAAGGCAGCAATCTCGTGATCTTCAGCGCATTCGGCACTGGCACGACGCCGCTGTCCACGAATTGCCGCGGCGGCGCCGACGGCGGCGCGGGAACATCATGCTCGCTCGCCTACGCATGGCAACCAGGTCATGCGTACCGGCTGCAAGTCGTCCATGCGCAGGCCGATCGCAACGACGGGCGCTCGACCGTCGAAGGCTTCATCACGGACGTCGCCACCGGCGTCACGACGCCGACCGGCAGCATCGCCGTACCGGCGGACTGGGGCGGCCTGTCGAGTTCGGCTTACCTGTTCGATGAGTACTTCCCGTTCAATGGTGCATCAAGCGACCCGATGAAGCGGTCGTGCGTGCCGTATGCACGGTACACGACGTCACTGCCGCATTTCTATCTGAAGGATGTGGACTATCCGACGACCGAACGGTCGATCCGGCTGAATACGGGCAAGGACAAGTGCGCGGTGCTGGCCGGTACGCCGAATGCACGGGCTACGCTCGTCAACACGTCGACGTATCGGCTCGAGAACGGCTTCCTGCCCGGGAGCCCGGGCGCGCCGAAATAACATTCGGACGCGGAAAACAAAAAAACCGGCACGGGGCCGGGTTCTTGTCGACGAAGCGCGCATCGGTCACTTGCGCTGCACATCGTCTGGTGTGCTTGGTTGCGGGGGTAGGATTTGAACCTACGACCTTCGGGTTATGAGCCCGACGAGCTGCCAGACTGCTCCACCCCGCGTCAGAGAAATAAATTATAGGGTGAAGGAGTACTCACGTCAATACTTTTGTCACAATTTCTTCTCCGTTCATCGAGACGGCTGCGCGCGGCGCCTCCCCCGCCCCGCACGATGCGCGCGTTCGCGCCGCGTGCTCGCGGTAAGATGGCGGCCTTCGCATTCACCCCGCACGCACACTCCCGTTCATGAAAATCGCCACCTGGAACGTCAACTCGCTCAACGTCCGCAAGCAGCATGTGCTCGACTGGCTCGCGCAAAGCGGAACCGACGTGCTGTGCCTGCAGGAACTGAAACTGCCGGACGAGAAATTCCCGCGCGCCGAACTTGAAGCCGCCGGCTACCGCAGCTGGTTCACGGGCCAGAAGACCTACAACGGCGTCGCGATCCTCGCGCGCGACACGCTGTCCGTCGACGAAGCGGACGTCGTGCGCAACATCCCCGGCTTCGACGATCCGCAGCAGCGCGTGGTCGCCGCGACGGTCGACGGCGTGCGCATCGTGTCCGCGTATTTCCCGAACGGCCAGGCGCCCGACTCCGACAAGTTCGTCTACAAGATGCAATGGCTCGACGCGCTGCAGGCATGGCTGCGCACCGAGCTGCAGCGCTACCCGAAGCTCGCGCTGCTCGGCGACTACAACATCGCGCCGGAAGACCGCGACGTGCACGACCCCGCGAAATGGGAAGGCCAGAACCTCGTGTCGCCGCAGGAGCGCGCGCACTTCGCGCAGCTGATCGAGCTCGGCTTCGTCGATGCGTTCCGCCGCTTCGAACAGCCGGAGAAGACCTTCACGTGGTGGGACTACCGGATGATGGCGTTCCGCCGCAACGCGGGGCTGCGCATCGACCACGTGCTGCTGTCGCCGGCGCTCGCGGAAACCTGCACGTCGTGCGAAGTCGATCGCACGCCGCGCACGTGGGAACAGCCATCCGACCACACGCCCGTCGTCGCGGTCGTCGGCTGATCTCTCGGCAGCCCGCGCGCGTTCAGCGCCGCGCGGGCGCCGGCCCGAGATGGGCCCACAGGAACCCGAATTCGGCCGCATCGGCTTCCGCGCGTTCCAGATCGTCGGCGCTGCCGTGGCCGCCGTCGGTGTTCTCCCAGTACCACACCTGTTCATGACCGAGCCCATGCATGCGCGCGGCCATCTTGCGCGCATGCGCGGGATGCACACGGTCGTCGCGCGTCGACGTCGTCAGCAGTAACGGCGGATACGCGACGCCCTCTCGCACGCGGTGATACGGCGAGTACGCGGCCAGCGCCGCGCCTTCGTGCGGATCGTCCGGGTCGCCGTATTCATCGAGCCATGCGGCGCCCGCGTGCAGCTTCGGATAGCGACGCATGTCGAGCAGCGGCACGCGGCAGAGCACCGCGCCGAACAGCTCCGGCCGCTGCACCATGCACGCGGCAACCAGCAGCCCGCCGTTGCTGCCGCCCTCGATGCCGAGTTGCGCGGCGGTCGTCACGCCGGTCGCGGCCAGATCCTCGGCCACCGCGATGAAATCGTCGAAGGAACGCTGGCGGTGTTCGCGCTGCGCATCGACGTGCCAGCGCGGCCCGAACTCGCCGCCGCCGCGAATGTGCGCGAACGCCATCACGCCGCCGCGCTCGAGCCACCCGATACCGAACGCATCGCTGTAGCCCGGCAGGTTCGGGATCGCAAAACCGCCATAACCCGACAGCAGGCACGGCCGCGCGACACGCGCGGCACCGTCGGCCACGTCGAGTGCATCGCGCGGCCCGATCAGCGTGTACGGCACCATCGTGCCGTCTTGCGAGCGTGCGCTCGCGCGGCGCACGACGAGCCCGGCCGCATCGAACTGCACCGGTGGCCGGTCGAGCAGCACGCGGCGCGAAGGCGCGTCATCCGCGCGGTCGGTGAGATCGGCCAGCCAGCATTCGGGCGGATCGAGATACGTGTCGACGTCCACGTAAATCTCGTCGTTCAGCGTCGATTCGACGGGCTCGACGTCGATCTGCGCGTCGCCCGGCCCCGGCCACTCGAACGGCCGGGCATCCCACGTCCACGTACCGTCGTCGGCCTGGCTCGGCTGCCACAGCATCGTGCGGTTGTGCACGTCGTCGAGCCAGCTCGCGATCAGCGTCGTGCGCGTATGTGTCCACGTGCACGCGGAGGTCGACGGTTGCGGCGCGAACAGCGTCGTGAGTTCGCGCGACCCGGCCAGGAACGCCTGCTCGCGGATCGCGAGCAGCGAACCGCCCGCATGGCGCACACCGTCGCAATCCCAGTCGAGGCGCGGCTCCAGCATGAGCCAGCCTTCCCAGAATCCGACCTCGACATGGGTCGGCACGTCGTAGCGCGCCCATTCGCCCGTCTCCGTCAAACGGTACGCATGTGCGTCGAAGAAATCGACGCTGCGCCACGCGACATGGCGGTTGTCGATCGGATCGAACCCCGCGCCCGCGCTGATGTCGTCGGGTTCGCCGCTGAAGACGACAGGCGCATCGGCAAGCGCCGTGCCGCGCACCCAGCGGCGCGCTTCATACGGATAGCCGGCCGCGGTCGCATGCGCTTCGCCGCGATCCCAGCTCACGTAGACGGTATCGCGATCGATCCAGCCGACCGTGTGATGCCCCGGCTCGTCGATCGTGAAGCCGCCGTCGACGAAGCGGCGTTCGACGAGATCGAATTCGCGCACGACGACCGCGTCGGCGCCGCCCGGCGACAGCGACAGCAGCGCGCGATCGCCGTCCGGATACAGGATCGAGTCCTGCTCGAACACCCACGACTCGCCTTCCTTCGCACCGAGCGCGTCGACGTCGAGCAGCGTTTCCCACGCCGGGTTTCCCGCGCGCCAGTCGTCCCAGCGCGTGCGGCGCCACAGCCCTTTCGGATGGAGATCGTCCTGCCACAGGTCGTAGGCCCAGTCGCGCCAGCGGGTCGGGATCACCGGGCGTTCGCGCGGCAGGTACGCTTTGGCGAGACGCGCCGTCAGCGCGCGATACGCGTCGTCGTCACGCAGCGCGGCGCGTGTGCGCGCATTCTGCTCGTCGACCCACGTGCGGGCGCGCTTGCTGTCGAGCGCTTCGAGGAAACGGAACGGGTCGGCCCCGGCGGGCCAGCGGAAGGAATCGGACATTGCGGATTGGCGGAATGGCAAGCTGCGTGCAAACCGCGATTATGTCCGATTGCGGCATGCGCGATGCCCGCGCATGCCGCGAATCGTGCTCAGGGCTCAAGATGGAGCTCCTGGATCTTGCGGGTGATGGTGTTGCGGCCGATGCCGAGCCGCTCCGCGGCCTCGACCTTGCGGCCGCGCGTGAAGTCGAGCGCCTCGCGGATCACGGCCGCCTCGAAGCGGCGTGCGAGTTCGTCCATCACGTCGGCCGAGTTCTCGCGCAACAGCCGTGCGACTTCGGTGCGCAAGCCATGCTCCCAGACCGGATAGCCGGCCAGCGCGCCGCCGTTCGGCGCGGCCGCGACAGGCGCGGACGACACCGGCACCGCACCGATCGCCGTTTGCGAGAGCGCCGTATCGCCGCCGCTGACGTGCACGTCCGCACCGTCGCCCGTCGCGACCACCGGCGCACCGGCCGGCACGAGGTCGGGCGGCAGGTCCTTGATCTCGACCGTTTGCGCGGGCGCCATCACGGTCAGCCAGTTCGCGAGGTTCTCGAGCTGGCGCACGTTGCCGGGAAACGCCAGCGACGTGAGGTAAGCCAGCGCATCGTCGGACACGCGCTTCGGCTCGACGCCGAGATCGCGCGCGCTCTTCTGCAGGAAGTGGCGCGTGAGCAGCGCGATGTCCTCGCTGCGTTCGCGCAGCGCCGGCAGGCGCAGCCGGATCACGTTGAGCCGGTGGTAAAGATCCTCGCGGAACAGCCCCTGCCGCACGCGCGATTCGAGATTCTGGTGCGTCGCGGCGATCACGCGCACGTTCGCGCGCAACGGGTTGTGCCCGCCGACCCGATAGAACTGCCCGTCCGACAGCACGCGCAACAGGCGCGTCTGCAGGTCGAACGGCATGTCGCCGATTTCATCGAGGAACAGCGTGCCGTTCTCGGCCTGCTCGAAGCGGCCCTGCCGCGTCGTCTGCGCGCCGGTGAACGCGCCGCGCTCATGGCCGAACAGCTCGGATTCGAGCAGGTCCTTCGGAATCGCCGCGGTGTTCAGCGCGATGAACGGCCCGTTCGCACGCGGGCTGTGACGGTGCAGCGCACGCGCGACGAGCTCCTTGCCGGTGCCCGATTCGCCGGTGATCAGCACGGTCGCGGCCGAGTGCGACAGGCGGCCGATCGCGCGGAACATGTCCTGCATCGCGGGCGCCTGGCCGAGCATCTCGGGCGCCTCGGCCACGCGCTCGTCCTGCGGCGCGCCGGCGCGCAGGCTTTCTTCCACCGCGCGGCGGATCAGCTCGACCGCCTTGTCGACGTCGAACGGCTTCGCGAGATATTCGAACGCGCCGCCCTGGAACGCCGCGACGGCGCTGTCGAGATCGGAGAACGCCGTCATGATGATGACGGGCAGGCCCGGCAGGCGCTCGTGCATCGCCTGCAGCAACTCGAGGCCCGAGCCGCCCGGCATCCGGATGTCGGATACGAGCACCTGCGGTGTCTCGTGGTCGAGCGCTGCCAGCGCGTCACGCACGTTCGCGAAGCTCTTCGTCGCGAAGCTGTCCCGGGCGAGTGCCTTTTCGAGCACCCAGCGGATCGATTGGTCGTCGTCTACTATCCAGATCGGCTTCATAGGTCGGTCAGATATTGGTGAATCTGGTGAATCGCCATGCCGCCGCTCAATGGTCGAGCGGCAGCAGGATCTGAAATTCGGTACGTCCGGGCCGGCTTTCGACCTCGATCATCCCGTCGTGCTGCTGCACGAACGTCTGCGCGAGCGTCAGGCCGAGACCGCTGCCGTCATCGCGCCCGGACACGAGCGGGTAGAAGATCCGGTCGCGGATTTCTTCCGGAATGCCGGGCCCGTTGTCGATCACGTGCAAGTCCAGTGCCAGCCGGTACAGGCGCTTCGCGATCGTCACCTTGCGCGCGATGCGCGTGCGCAGCTCGATCCTCGCGTCGCCCTGCGCGATCCGTTCGCGCAGCGCCTGCGCGGCGTTGCGCACGATGTTGAGCAGCGCCTGGATCAGCTGCTCCTTGTCGCCGCGCAGATCCGGCACGCTCACGTCGTAGTCGCGCTCGATCGTGAGCCCGCGCGGGAATTCCGCGAGCATCACCGCGCGCACGCGTTCGCATACTTCATGAATGTTCACGTCGCCGACGATGTGCGGATGCCGGTGCGGCTCCAGCAACCGGTCGACGAGCGTCTGCAGGCGGTCGGACTCCTTGATGATCACCTGCGTGTATTCGCGCAACTCGCCACGCTCGCGCTCGCCGAGCTCGAATTCGAGCAGCTGGGCTGCGCCGCGAATGCCGCCGAGCGGGTTCTTGATCTCGTGCGCGAGGTTGCGGATCAGTTGCTTGTTGACCGCGGTCAGGTCGTGGATGCGCTCCTCGCGATCGGTGCGCGACTGCCGCTCGTTCTCGAACAGCTCGACGAGCACGAAATCGGGCGCGGTCTCGAGGAAGCCGACGATCGCATGCACATGCAGCGGTTCGCGGCCGGGCCGGTCGAGCACGGTATCGAGGTGCGTCGCGTGAAAGCGCTCCTCGCCGATTGCGGTGATCGTCGATGCCAGCTCGTTCGCGTTCGGAAAAATCTCGCCCCACGGCCGCTGCGCGAGCTGCCGCCGCGAGATGTCGAGCATCGCCTCCGCGGACGGGTTCGCGAACGCGATCCGCAGCGTCTTGCGGTCGAGCACGATCACGACCGTCGGCAGCGCTTCCAGCCCCGCCAGCAGGCCCGAGCGTGCGAGCCGCTCGTCGTCCGTCAGTCGCTCGGGCTGCCCCGCTTTCGCCTTGATCAGATTCTTCAGAACCATCTGCGTGCTTGTCGCGCCTCAACGGGCCAGAAAAGGAAAATCACCGGAACAAAAAAGGGACGGCTGGACGCCGCCCCTTTCAGACTCCGCCGTTCCCGCCGCAGGCCGCGCGACGGGAACGAACCGGCATGACGGCGCTGAATCGAAGCGCCATCGCCGATTACAGCGAGTAGTACATCTCGAACTCGATCGGGTGCGTCGTCATGCGGAACTTCGCCAGCTCCTGCTCCTTCAGCGCAAGGTACGCGTCCAGCATGCCGTCCGTGAACACGCCACCGCGCGTCAGGAACTCGCGATCCTTGTCGAGTGCTTCGAGTGCCTGGTCGAGGCCCGCGCAAACGGTCGGGATCTTTGCATCTTCTTCCGGCGGCAGGTCGTACAGGTTCTTGTCCGCTGCTTCGCCCGGATGGATCTTGTTCTGGATCCCGTCGAGGCCGGCCATCATCAGCGCCGTGAAGCACAGGTACGGGTTCGCCATCGGGTCCGGGAAGCGCGTTTCGATACGGCGGCCCTTCGGGTTCGACACGTGCGGAATGCGGATCGATGCCGAACGGTTGCGTGCCGAGTAAGCGAGCTTGACCGGTGCTTCGAAGTGCGGAACCAGACGCTTGTACGAGTTCGTCGTCGGGTTCGTGATCGCGTTCAGTGCACGGGCGTGCTTGATGATGCCGCCGATGTAGAACAGCGCCAGTTCCGACAGGCCGGCGTAGCCGTTGCCTGCGAACAGGTTCTGGCCGTCCTTCCAGATCGACTGGTGAACGTGCATGCCCGAACCGTTGTCGCCGACGACCGGCTTCGGCATGAACGTCGCCGTCTTGCCGTACGAGTGCGCGACGTTATGGATGATGTACTTCGACCATTGCGTCCAGTCGGCGCGCTCGACCAGCGTCGAGAACTTCGTGCCGATTTCGTTCTGGCCCTGGCCCGCCACTTCGTGGTGGTGCACTTCGACCGGGATGCCGAGCTGTTCGAGCAGCAGGCACATTTCCGAACGCATGTCCTGGAACGTGTCGACCGGTGCGACCGGGAAGTAGCCGCCCTTCGTGCCCGGACGGTGGCCCGTGTTGCCGCCTTCGAATTCCTTGCCAGCCGACCACGGTGCTTCTTCCGAGTTGATCTTCACGAAGCAGCCCGACATGTCCGTGTTCCACTGGACCGAGTCGAAAATGAAGAATTCCGGTTCCGGACCGAAGAAGGCCGTGTCGCCGATGCCCGTGCTCTTCAGGTACGCTTCGCCGCGCTTCGCGAGCGAACGCGGATCGCGCTCGTAGCCCTTGCCGTCGGCCGGCTCGACCACGTCGCAGGTCAGGACCAGGGTCGACTCTTCATAGAACGGGTCGATGAATGCGGCGTTCGGGTCCGGCATGAGCAGCATGTCCGACGCCTCGATGCCCTTCCAGCCCGCGATCGACGAGCCGTCGAATGCATGACCGCTTTCGAACTTGTCTTCGTCAAACGCCGAAACCGGCACCGACACGTGCTGCTCCTTGCCGCGCGTGTCCGTGAAGCGGAAATCGACAAACTTGCAGTCCTCGTCCTTCACGAGTTGCATGACGTCGGCGACGGTTTTACTCATAACCTCTTCTCCTGATTGAACAATTCCGGCGGACTGGGAACCGCCTCGTTTATCGAGCTGACCGGGGTCTTGCTTTGGCGCAGCGCGCCCCGATTCGACCGAATTCTATATAGCAGCTTCCGTGCCATCTCTGCGCAGGACTGGCGCGAATCGCGCCGGCGCTCGTCGCGACGGGGCTGTGCTGCGCAATTCCGGGGCCCGGCTTCGCACCGCCTGCGAACCGCAAGCACCTCGATGGTGCAATCGTTGCAACGCGCCGCGCCCGCGGAATCATTCTGGTGCATGCGCGCCATTCTGCACTCTTTTGGTGAACGCGTGTGGGGCGCGCGCACCGTACCCCACACGGACATCCGACCCGCGACGCCGCGCTAGAATGTTCGTTTGACCGATAGGAGACTCCCTGCCATGAGTACGCTCGACCAGCTTTACGCGAAGGCCGACGAACGCCGCGCACAAGCCTCGCTGAACTACGCCGGGGCACTGCTGCCGGCCGAGGCCTTCGAACTGCTGCAGCTCGATCCGTCGGCACGGCTTGTCGACGTGCGCACCCGCGCCGAACTCGACTGGATCGGCCGCCCGCTCGTCGGCGACGGCCAGTACCTGCACCTCGAATGGACGCGCTACCCGGGCGGCGTGCCGAACGCCGAATTCGTCAACGAACTGAAGGCGGCCCTCCCGGCCGATACGCCCATCCTGTTCCTGTGCCGCAGCGCCGCGCGCTCGAAGCTCGCCGCGGTCGCCTCCACGCAGGCCGGCTTCACGAAGGCGTTCGACCTGCTCGAAGGCTTCGAGGGCGCGAAGGACGCCGAAGGCCACCGCAAGACGGTCGAAGGCTGGTGCTTCCGGAAACTGCCGTGGATCGGCGCCTGACGGCACGCCGCTCACGCCGGCTGCGACAACCCCATCGTCGAGCCGGGCGATGACATGCCGATGACGGGCCGCGTTGCGCGGCCCGTGGTTTTTGTGCGGCTGATCGAGGGGCCGCTCAGGCGCGCGGCGTATCGGGCTCGACGACATCGCCGCCGAGCAGGTGCACGCCTTCGCGCAGCTTCACGTACGCGGCCGCGACCGCTTCCGGCTCGCCCTTCACACCAAGGTCGATGTGACGGCGCGCGTAGATCCCGCCGCGCTCCGCATCGCCGACGCTCGGCAGGCTGAACACGCGCACGCCCGGGAAATCGCGCTCGATGCGCTCCATCAGCGGCGTGAGCGTCGATTCCGGCAGCTCGAACACGTACAGCGAGCGTTCCGCGTGCGGCGTTGCGTGATGCAGGTGCGCGTACTTCGTATCGAGCACCCATTCGATCATCGGCCACGCCATCACCGGGAAACCCGGCACGAAGTGCAGGTCGCCGACCGAGAAACCGGGAATCCGGTTGTAGCCGTTCGGGATGATCGTCGCGCCCACCGGGAACACGCCCATGTTGAAGCGGTGCTGGTTTTCCGGCGAATCGAAGTCGACCGGCGTGGCCGGATCGGTGTGCGTTTCGCGGATCCGCTCCGAAATCAGCACCTTCGCGTCCGGATGCAGCTCGAGCGGCACGCCGAGCGCGGCGGCCGCGCACTGGCGCGTGTGGTCGTCCGGCGTCGCGCCGATGCCGCCCGTCGAGAACACGATGTCGCCCGACGCGATCGCGCGCGCGAGGGTCGCCGTGATGCGCGCCGGATCGTCGCCGACATACTCGGCCCAGTCGAGCGTGAGGCCGCGTGCTCCGAGCAGCTCGATGACCTTCGCCAGATGCTTGTCCTGCCGGCGGCCCGAAAGGATTTCGTCGCCGATGATGATGATGCCGATGCTCATGCCTGCCCCATGTCGATTGCGGTGGCGCGCGAACTCGCACGCAGGTCCTCCAGCGCGCGCAGGCAGTAATGCCCGAACCACAGCGCCGAGAAGACGAGGATGAAAGCGTAAACCCAGATCATGGCCGCCGCGACGAACGGGAACAGCACCATCATCCAGACCGACGATACCCACACGAAGGTCGGCACGGTGCCGAGCAGCCCGGTCGCGACCCCGATGCCGATCAGCGGCCAGCGGTGCTGCCGCACGAGCGCCCGGCGCTCGTCGCGGCTCGCGTGCAGCGCGAGCGCGTCGTAGGTCATCACGCGGTACGTGAGCCAGCCCCAGATCACGGGCGGCAGCAGCGCGAAGAACGGCGGAATCAGCCACAGCGGGATCGTGACGACCAGCACGACGACGCCGGCCAGCGCCGCCCACAGCGAATTGAACACGCTGCCGAAGAAGGTGCCGCCCCGTTTCGGCTCGAGCGCCGCGAACTGCCGGTTCGCCAGGTGCTTGATCACGACCGGCATCGAAATCGTCGCGATCAGCAGCAGCACGGTCAGCACGATCAGCGGGATCGCGAGCGACACGACCACGAACGGCGCGACGACCGCGTGCAGCTGCGACATGCCGATCGCGTCGAACGCGCGGTACAGCATGGCCGTCAGCACGAAGCCGTCGAGCGCGCCGCGTGCGAGGTCCAGCAGCGTCTGCCACGAGAACCACAGCACGACGCCCCACAGGACGGCCGAGACGAGAAACGGCATCAGGGTGAGCCAGAGCATGCGCGGATGCAATGCGCTCGCCAATGCCCGGACGAAGGAACGCAGCAAGTCGTTCATGCGAGCCTGTATCGACGGAGAAAAACGGGGAAAGGATAAACCACGCGGCCCGCATGCGCCAAAGCACATGCGGGCCGCGTGGGAGAGCCGCTCAACGTGAAGATGGCCGGATCAGGCCGATGCCGCGCCGCGCTTGGCGGGGAACAGGCGCCGGAAGATCCGCACGAACGCGAGGCCGTGCTGCGCCCAGAAGCCTTCGCCGTAGGACACGCCTTCGACCTGGTCGCGGATGCCGGTCGGCTCGACCGTGCGGTTCCACGACGCGGTGCCGAACATCATGTCCCACCACGGGAACAGCACGCCGAAGTTGCAGCCGTACTTCGTGCCTTCGTGGCCGTAGCCGACCGCGTGGTGGCGCCGGTGGAAGATCGGGCTCACGAACAGGCGCTCGCCGAGCCGGCCGAACGGCAGCCGCGCATTCGTATGCTGAATGCTCTGCATGAAGTTCGTGACCGCGGTGAGCACGACGAACTGCGACGGCGTCACGCCGATCACGAGTGCGATCGCCGCGAAGAAGCACGACTGGATCACGTCGTCGAGCACGTGGTTGCGGTCGTCGCACCACAGCGACATCTGGCGCTGGCTGTGATGCACCGCGTGCAGCTCCCACCAGATGCCGAACTTGTGCTGCCAGCGGTGATACCAGTAGCCGGCGAAATCGAGCACGACGAGATAGATCGCGAACGCGACGATCGGCTTCGACGTCACGCCCGGCCACAGGTAGTCGAGGTTGAGGTTCGCGATGCCGTGCAGGCGCAGCCACGCCTGGAAGTTGTCGAACAGCGGCTGCAGCGCGAAGAAGAAGAACAGCGAGTAGATGCCGAGCTTCGCGATCGCCGTGTAGATCACGTCGACCCGCACGGCCCGGCGGTTCGTCCAGCGTTCGACGGGCAGCAGCGCCTCGAGCGGGCGCAGCAGCACGAACATCAGCACCATCTGCAGCGCGCCAACGATCACCCAGTACAGCGCGTCGTAGGTGTCCTCGTCATAGTCCATCAGGTTGAACTTGAAGAGGAGCGGCTGCACGACGTCGACGTACAGCCAGGTCTGGATGTCCGACACGAACGCATCGATCAGGTGCAGCATCGTTCTCCCCCGCCCGTCACGCGCCGTTCGCGGCGCGCCACGGCGCGCGGTCGTAGAAATAGATGCCGTGCGGCGAGCGGCCGACGGCAATCGTCTGCACCAGCTTGCGCGACGCCAGGTCGATGATCCCGACCTTCTTCGCGAAGCGGAACGTCACCCACAGCGTTTTCTTGTCGGCGGACAGCTCCATGTCGTCCGGGCCCGGCAGCAGGCCGGTGATGTCGCCGACGTTGGTGAGCGTGTTCTCGTCGATGATGCTGATCGTGTTCGCGACCCGGTTCGTCACCGCGACGTGCGTGCCGTCGGCGAGCGAGCGGAAGTTGTGCGCGCCCTTGCCGGTATAGATCTGCTTGACGACCTTCTGGTTGCGCCAGTCGACTACCGCGACGTAATCCGCGCCGGTCATCCCGACGAGCAGGTACTTGTCGTCCGGCGTGAGCCACAGGCCGGCCGGCACCTTGCCGACCTTCATCTTCCACTTGACCGTCTGCGTCTGCAGGTCGATCGCCGCGATCTCGCCGGAGACCTGCAGCGACACGAGCAGCGTCTTGCTGTCCTTCGTGAACGCGAGGTGGCTCGGCATCACCGCGAGCGGCACGCGCTTCACGAGCTTCAGGTCGCGGCCGTCGTAGCCGTAGATGTCGACGCGGTCGAGCCGCAGGCCGGCCGCCGCGAACCATTTGCGGTCGGGCGAGAAGCCGAGCTGGTACGGATCGTCGATCCCTTCGACGGTGCGCTGCAGCTTGCCCGTCTTCGGATCGAGGAACATCAGGCTGTTCGAGACCGAATTTGCAACGATCAGCGACGAATTGTCGGGCGTCGCCATCAGGTGATGCGGTTCCTTGCCGGTCGGCATCGTGCTGACGACTTCGCGGGTCTGCTGGTCAATCAGTGAAAGCGTCGCTTCGGCCGAATTGAGGATGATCACGTTATTCGCGTGTGCGGCGGGCGCCAGCACGGCGGCGGCCAGCGCGAGCGTGCGGCCGAGGGAAAGGAAAGTGCGCATGAAGACTCACGTCGTGGAACAACCGTCATTGTAAAACGTTCAACCGGCCCGGCCGGTTGACCGAAGCCGGCATTGCGCCACTTCGACGCACGCCGCGGCGGCCCGGTCGGCCGGCGCGGCAGGCGCCGCGCGGCC
>NZ_JAAGPO010000165.1:0-238 GCF_017104825.1 Burkholderia sp. Ac-20345
GAAAAAAAAAAAAATATCATCTATGCATGTCTCTTTTTTCTCCAGTGCCATACGGTTGTCTCGTAACTACTGTCTTAGTCGTTGATAGACCGCCAGCAATGCACCTGTACTGTCTGCGCGGTGTGACTGACTCCTGACCTCTGTACACTATCATGTCATGTGTTTGTTGTGCGCTGCCACGTGGTGTAGTCCGCAGCCGATGCGACACGTCCCAGCCCTCGTGTCGATTGACAGCTGC
>NZ_JAAGPO010000166.1:0-25844 GCF_017104825.1 Burkholderia sp. Ac-20345
CCGGCGCCGCCGCCGCTGGTACGGCCGACGTTCACGCCGTAGCTGAGCGCGTTGTCGACGCCGAGGGAGCCCGTCAGCGACTGCTGGACCAGGGTTGCGCCATGGCTGTCGTGCTGCAGGCTGGTCGCCGCGTACCGGCGCGTCGTGCCCGAGCCGCGCGTCGGCGCGTGGGAGCGCGTGCATGCGCTGCTCGACGGCGAGCCGCATGCGTGGCTCGTCACGAGCTCGGAAGGCGTGCGCAACCTGCACGAACTCGCGCGGGCGCACCTGAACGATGCCGAGATCGACGCGCTGAGGCACGCGCCGCTCGTGACGCCGCATCCGCGGATCGAGCAGACCGCGCGTTCATTGGGTTTTGATAGGATTACGCTGACCGGCGCGGGCGATGAGCGCATCGTCCGCGCGTTTCGAACGATGGCCGACGAGGCCGTCCAACCGGCGACAGCCGCACCGGTGACTAAACGCATGACAGATACCAACGATTCCAAAAGCGTCGCTTCCCAGCCGGCCGCTGCATCCGCACCGCCGTCTCGCCCCGCCTATATGGCGTCCGAACCGCCTGCGCGCCGCGGCGGCAGCGCGGTGCTGTGGTTCGTCGTCGTCGTGCTCGGCTGCGCGGCGGGCGTCGGCGGCTACGCGCTGAACCGCAAGATCGACCGGCTCGACGGCTCGTTCGTCGCGCGCCAGAAGGCGCTCGACGCGCAGACGGCCGAAACGCGCATGAAGACCGAGCAGGCGCTCGCGAGCACGCACCAGGTCGACACGCAGCTCGCGCAGCTCGACGGCAAGCTCGCCGACGCGCAGAGCGCACAGCAGGCGCTGCAGCAGCAATACCAGGATTTGTCGCGCAACCGCGATGCGTGGATGCTCGAGGAAGTCGACCAGATGCTGTCGAGCGCGAGCCAGCAGCTTCAGCTGACCGGCAACACGCAGCTCGCGCTGATCGCGCTGCAGAACGCCGATGCGCGCCTCGCGACCTCGCAGAGCGCGCAGGCCGTCACGGTGCGCAAGGCGCTCGCGCTGGACATCGAAAAGCTGAAGGCCGCACCGGCGGCCGACCTCACGGGCCTGGCGATCAAGCTCGACGACGCGATCGCGAAGATCGACGCGCTGCCGCTGTCCGGCGAGGCGATCGTCCCGCACGAAGCGCCGAAGGCCGCGCCGGCCGACGCCGCATCGTCGGCCGTGGCCGGCGAGCCGCGCTGGAAGGTGTGGTGGCACGACTTCTCGGCCGGCCTCGGCCAGCAGTTGAAGGGGCTCGTGCAGGTGCGCCGCATCGACAACGCGGACGCGATGCTCGCGTCGCCCGACCAGGGTTACTTCGTACGCGAGAACGTGAAGCTGCGCCTGCTGACCGCGCGCCTGTCGCTGCTCGCGCGCAACGACGGCGCGATGAAGGCTGACCTGCACGCCGCGCAGGCGTCGCTCGGGAAGTATTTCGACCAGGCATCGAAGGACACGCAGACCGTCGAGGATCTGCTCAAGCAGGTTGACGCCGCATCGCTGACGGTCGCGGTGCCGAACCTGAACACGAGCCTGAACGCCGTTCAGCAGTTCAAGAGCCGGGGGTAACGATGACGCTTCGAGGAATCGTCTGGCTCGCGGTCCTGTTCGCGATCGCCGCCGCGCTCGCCACCGTCGGCCGTTTCGACGCGGGGCAGGTGCTGCTCGTCTATCCGCCGTACCGGATCGACGTGTCGCTGAACCTGTTCGTGATCGCCATCGTCGTGCTGTTCATCGTCGTGTATGCGCTGCTGCGCATCGTGCGCAACATCTGGCGCATGCCGCAGCGGGTCGCCGCGTATCGTGCGCGTTCGCGCAACGAGAAGGCGCAGGCGTCGCTGCGCGACGCGATCGCGAACCTGTACGCGGGCCGCTTCTCGCGCGCGGAGAAGGCGGCGCGTGAAGCGCTGTCGGTCGATGCGAACCAGGGCGCGGCGAGTCTCGTCGCGGCCACGGCCGCGCACCGGATGCACGAGTACACGCGCCGCGACGACTGGCTGTCGAAGGTCGACGCACCCGAATGGCAGGACGCACGGCTGCTCGCCGCCGCCGACATGCGCGCCGATGCGCGCGATGCCGACGGCGCACTGGCCGCGCTGGCCGACCTGCAGGCGGGAGGCAAGCGCATCCATGCGCAGCAGGTCGCGCTGCGCGCGCAGCAGCAGTTGAAGAACTGGGCCGAGGTGCTGAAGCTCGCGAAGGCGCTCGAGAAGCGCGAGGCGCTGCATCCGGCCGCGGCCGTGCGACTGCGCCAGCAGGCTGCGGAAAACCTGCTGCGCGAACGCCGGCACGACCCGGACGCGCTGCTCGAAGTGTGGCAGTCGCTGTCGCCGGTCGAGCGCCAGTCGCCGCGTCTTGCCGATCTCGCGGCCGATCTGCTCGTGCCGCTCGAACGTCGCAACGAAGCGCGCCGTATCGTCGAGGACGCGCTCGCGCACAACTGGGATGCCCGCCTGCTGCGCCGTTATCCGGACACGGCCGGCGCCGACGCGCTGCCGCTGATCCAGAAGGCGGAAGGGTGGAAGAAGGATCACCCGGAGGATGCCGACCTGCTGTTCGCGCTCGGCCGCCTGTGCCAGCAGCAGCAACTGTGGGGCAAGGCGCAGTCGTTCCTCGAATCGGCACTGAAACTCGCCGACAACGAGGCACTGAAGGTGCGTGCGCATCGCGCGCTCGCGCGCCTGTTCGAGCATCTCGGCGAAACCGACAAGGCTGCGAAGCACTATCGCGAAAGCGCGCTCGCGATTACCGTGGTTTGATGCCGGTCACTCGGGCTGCCTGTTGCAGGCGGCTCGCGCAACCCGCGTAAAAAAGCCCCGAATGTGCCGGAAGGCCTTCGGGGCTTTTTTCGTCCAGGGTGGACCTGGGCAGCACGTCATGCGCCGAGTTTTGGAGCGGTGAGTCATCGTTGGCGGGATACCGAACCCGCATCTCTCGGGCGGGGAGCGCGCGGAAGCAGAAACGCCCCGCCGGCCGGAGCGGTTCCGGCCATCGGGGCGTTTCAGGTGTCGGTCGGTTATCGGCCGGAGGGCGCCCATGCGCCCCGCGTCACTTGTCGACCAGCCGCTTCGGCACTGACAGCGCCAGCAGCCCGCCGAGCACGAGGAACCCGGCGAGCATGTACATGCCCGAATCGTTGGCGCCCGTTGCCTGCTTGAGCCAGCCCATCATGTACGGGCTCAGGAAGCCGGCGAGGTTGCCGATCGAGTTGATCATCGCGATGCCGGCCGCGGCCGCCGTGCCGCCGAGGAACGCGGTCGGCAGGCTCCAGAACAGCGGCAGCGTCGTCAGGATGCCGATCGTCGCGAGCGTGAGGCCGAGCATCGCGAGCGCGGTCTGGTGCGCCCAGATCACCGACAGCACGAGCCCGAGCGCGCCGATCGCGGCCGGAATCGCGACGTGCCAGCGGCGTTCGCGGTGCCGGTCCGCGCTGCGCGCGATCAGGATCATCGCGACCACCGCCGCCGCATACGGAATCGCCGACAGCAGGCCGATCATGACCGTGTCGGTCACGCCGGTGGCCTTGATGATCGTCGGCAGCCAGAAGCCGACGCCGTAGAGCCCCATCACGAACGAGAAGTAGATCAGCGCCATCAGCCACACGCGCGGGCTCGACATCACGGCGCCGAGCGGCAGGTCTTCCTTGGTTGCTTCCTCCGCTTCGACGTTGCGCGTGAGCAGCGCCTTTTCTTCGTCGGTCAGCCAGTTCGCCTTCGCGATCCGTTCGTCGAGCTTGAGGAACACGACCACGCCGACCAGCACCGACGGGATACCTTCGAGCAGGAACAGCCATTGCCAGCCGTGCCACCCGCTGATGCCGTCGAACGCTTTCAGGATGAAGCCCGAGAGCGGCCCGCCGATCACGCCGGACAGTGCGACGGCCGTCATGAAGAACGTCGTCATCCGGCCGCGCCGGTGCGCGGGATACCAGTAGGTGAGGTAGAGGATCACGCCGGGGAAGAAGCCGGCCTCGGCGACGCCGAGCAGGAAGCGCATCACGTAGAACATCGTGGGCGTCGTGACGAACATCGTCAGGATCGAGATCACGCCCCACGTCGCCATGATGCGTGCGATCCACACGCGCGCGCCGACCTTGTGCAGGATGATGTTGCTCGGCACTTCGAAGAGGAAATAGCCGAAGAAGAAGATCCCGGCGCCGAGCCCGTAGACGGTGTCGCTGAGGTTCAGGTCGCTCGCCATCTGCAGCTTCGCGAACCCGACGTTCACGCGGTCGAGATACGCGACCACGTAGCACAGCAGCAGAAGTGGCACGAGTCGCCACGACACCTTGCGGTAGGTTGCTTCCTCGAATGCGCCGGACGAGCCCGGCAGCGACTGCGTCGATGTTGCCATGTTGTCTCCTGTCCTTATAGTTGGCCGGAGCAGGCCCGTCGGTACCCGATCCGGTTTCGTGCGAAGCAATGCGTGGATGTCATGCCGGCCGGTGAAACCCGGCGCGGCGCGCGAACGGCACGGCGCGGCTAGATGCAGCGCCCGCCGTCGACTTCGAGGCAGACGCCCGTGATGAACTCGGCCTCGTCGGAGGCGAGGTACAGCGCCGCGTTCGCGATGTCCTGCGGCGTCGAGAAGCGGCCGAGCGGGATCGTCGCGAGGAAGCGGCTGCGGTTCTCGGGGGTATCCTCGCAGCCCATGAATTCCGTCATCAGTGCAGTCTCGCCGAGCACGGGGTTGATGCAGTTCACGCGGATGCGGTCGGCGCCAAGCTCGGCCGCGAGCGACTTGCTCGCGGTGATCATCGCGCCCTTCGTGCTGTTGTACCAGACGAGGCCAGGCCGCGGCCGCACGCCGGCCGTCGACGCGACGTTCACGAACACGCCGCCGCCCTGTTCGCGGAAGTACGGCACGAAGGTCTGCACGCACCAGAACAGGCTCTTCATGTTGACCGCGTACACGCGGTCGAATTCGGCTTCCGTCACGTCGAGCACCGGCTTGTTGCGGTGCGTGGTGCCCGCGTTGTTCACGACGATCTGCACCGCGTGGAAATCGTCGAGTGTGGCCTGCAGCAGCGCGTGCCAGTCGTCCTGCTTCGACACGTCGCCGGCCACCGCGATGGCCTTGCCGCCCGCGAGTGCGATCTCGCTCGCGACGCGCTCGGCTGCCGTGCCGTTCAGGTCGTTGACGACGACGTTCGCGCCTTCGCGCGCATACGTCTTCGCGATGCCTTCGCCGAACCCCGAGCCGCCGCCCGTGACGATTGCCGTCTTGCCGCTCAACCGCATGGTGTGTCTCCTGTGCTGGATATGAGTGCCGTCGTGTTTCGACACGCGGCCGGGCGCTGCCGGCCGCGTGCCGCTTGCCGCGCGTTCAGCCGTGCCGGATCGCGATCGTCTTCAGCGCGGTGAAGCCGTACAGTGCCTCGAAGCCTTTCTCGCGGCCGTGCCCCGAATGCCCGACGCCGCCGAACGGCAACTCGACGCCGCCGCCCGCGCCATAGTTGTTGATGAACACCTGACCCGCCCGCAGGCGCCGTGCAAGACGCATCTGGCGTGCGCCGTCGCGCGTCCAGATGCCCGCGACGAGGCCGTACGGCGTGCCGTTCGCCAGCGCGACGGCTTCGTCTTCGTCGACGAAACGCATCGCGGCGAGCACGGGGCCGAACACTTCCTCCTGTGCGAGCCGGTGCGACGGCGGCACGTCGCGCAGCAGCGCGGGCGCCTGGTAGAAGCCGCTTTCGGGCGCGTCGGCGACGACCTGCCCGTGCGCGGCCATCGGAATGCCGTCATGCTGCGCGTCGGACAGGAAATCCCACACGCGCTGCTGCTGCTTCGCATTGATCAGCGGGCCGCAGTCGAGGTCGGCACGGCTCGGGCCGACGCGCAGCCCGTTGAACGCGGTGGCGAGACGCTCGACGAGCGGCTCGTACACCGCGCGCTCGATCAGCACGCGGCTGCCGGCCGAGCAGGTCTGCCCGCCGTTCTGCACGATCGCCGCCACGAGCACGGGCAGCGCCGCTTCGAGATCGGCGTCGGCGAACACGATCTGCGGCGACTTGCCGCCGAGTTCGAGCGTGACGGGCACGTGATTCTCGGCCGCCATCTGCGTGACCAGCTTGCCGGTGGCCGGTGAACCCGTGAACGAGATGTGGTCGATGCCCGGATGGCGTGCGAGCGCGGCCCCCGCTTCATGGCCGTAGCCGGTGACGATGTTGAGGGTACCGGCCGGCAGCCCGGCCTCGGCGGCCAGCTCGGCGACGCGCAGCAACGACAGGCACGCATCCTCGGCCGGCTTGACGACGCATGCGTTGCCGGCCGCGAGCGCGGCGCCGACGCTGCGCCCGAAGATCTGCATCGGGTAGTTCCACGGCACGATGTGGCCCGTGACGCCGTGCGGCTCGCGCACCGTCAGTACCGTGTAGCCTGCTTGATAGGGGAGGGTTTCGCCGTGCAGCTTGTCGGCGGCGCCTGCGTAGAACTCGAAGTAGCGCGCGAGCGCGGCTGCGTCGGCGCGTGCCTGCTTCAGCGGCTTGCCGGTATCGCGCGCCTCGATCGCGGCGAGTTCCTCGATCGACGCGGCGACACGCGCTGACAGCCGCATCAGCACGCGGCCGCGCTCGGCGGCGCTGGCGGCGCCCCACGGGCCCGCGAATGCGTCTCGGGCTGCGGCGACCGCACGCTCGATGTCGGGCGCGGTGCCGCGGGCGATCGACGCGAACGGCTGGCCGTCGGATGGATCGATGACTGCGATGGTTTCCAGTTGCGCGGGCAACGTCCATTCGCCCGCGATGAAGTGCTTCGCCTCTTCCATGCCAGCTCCTGTCGACCCGAGTTAGCGCTTTAGCGCTTACTCGGGTCCCATGCTTTGCGGTCGACCCGAGTTAGCGCTTTAGCGCTTACTCGGGTCCCATGCTTTGCGGTCGACCCGAGTCAGCGCTTCAGCGCGCACCCGATTCCATGTAACGCGGCCGGTGGTACGACGGCCGGGCATCCGGAACGATTATCGCGCCGATCGTCATCCGGACGCCACCGGTCGATTGGCTATAATGGCGCATTCCCTTCGGGGACGCCTGCGGCGAGGCATCGGCCGCGGCGCCCTGTCCCGAATTCCCATCGACCTACAGAGAGTGCTCATGAGCTTCAATCATGTTCCGGCCGGCAAGGACCTGCCGCAAGATTTCAACGTGATCATCGAGATTCCCGCGCAAAGCGATCCGGTGAAGTACGAGGCGGACAAGGAACTGGGCCTTCTCGTCGTCGACCGCTTCATCGGCACGGGCATGCGCTATCCGGTGAACTACGGCTACATCCCGCAGACGCTGTCGGGCGACGGCGATCCGGTCGACGTGCTGGTGATCACGCCGTTCCCGCTGCTGGCAGGCTCGATCGTGCGTTCGCGCGTGCTCGGCATGCTGCAGATGACCGACGAGTCGGGCGTCGACGCGAAGCTGGTCGCGGTGCCGCACGACAAGGTCTGCCCGATGACGGCAAACCTGAAGTCGATCGACGACGTGCCCGAGTACCTGAAGGATCAGATCAAGCACTTCTTCGAGCAATACAAGGCGCTCGAGAAGGGCAAGTGGGTGAAGGTCGAAGGCTGGGCGGGCATCGAAGCCGCGCACAAGGAAATCACCGACGGCGCAGCGAACTACAAGAAGTAAGCGGCGTACCGGCCGACGGCCGGTTCGTGCGAAACGCAAACCGCGCGTGTCTCCTCAGGAGGCCGCGCGGTTTTGTTTTGTGCGAGGCGGTTGTTTGCGTGCGGAGGCGGGCGTGGACGCAGGCGGTGTGGTGGCAGGCGGCGCGTCCTTCGTGCGCTTCGCGCGGCGAGGGGCAGCGGGTGCAGCGGCGGCCAAGGTGGCCTCGGCGGCTTTGGTGGCAGGCGGGCGGCGGCGGGTCGGCGCGGGAGCGGTATCTGCGCGTCCGTTCGTGACGGGTTTGCTGCTGCCTGCCGGCGCTCTTCTTTTCGATGAAGAGGGCGCGGCCGGCTTGTCCTTTTTTACCGGTGTGTCACGCGATGAAGTCTTTCTTGCGACTGCACTGCTGTCGGGCTTCGTGCGCTTCGCGACCGGTGCGGCTTTGGTCGCCTTGGGAGGCTTGGCGGCTTTTGCAGGCTTGTCGACCTTCTCGGCTTTCCCGGCCTTCTTCGTGCTCTTACCCGCCTCAGCCGTCTTCGCCGCGCTATCGACGTTCTCCGTTTTCGCCTTCTTCCGCCCGCGTGCACCGGCCTTCGACCCGGCCGCGTCGTCACTCGTATCGACGGCCACCACGGCCGGCAACACCGACTCCAGCGTCCGCAACCCGGCCGCCAGTTCCCGCTTCTGCACCGCCGTGAGCCGCTTCACCCAGTATTCGGCGCGCGATGCGCTCGACCGGTCGGGCAACGGAAACGACGCGAGCACCGCGCGCGGCTTGCGCGAGCGCGTGTAGCGCGCGCCCTTGCCGGATGCGTGCTCGTCGAAGCGTGCGGCAACGTCGGTCGTGATGCCCGTGTAGACGCTGTCGTCGGCGCATTCGATCAGATACAGAAACCAGGACATGGCAGGGCGGCGGGATGCGAAGCCGCCAGTGTCTCAGAAAAAGCGCCCGTCAACGCCACCGATCGCCGTGCCCGTCGCGGAAGCGGCTCGGCGCCGCGCCGAGCTCGCGCGTGAAGAAGCGCGTGAACGCGCTCGTCGAACGGAAGCCGACCCGCACGCCGATCTCGCCGATCGGCAGTTGCGTGTTCAGCAGCAGGTCGCGCGCTTCACCGAGCCGTGCTTGCGCGACGAGCGCGTGAAACCCGACCGCTTCGCGATGCAGCCGCCGGCGCAGCGTCCAGCGCGACATCGCGAAGCGTGTGCAGACGTGCTCCATCAGCGTGTCGGACGGCACGTCGGCGTCGTCGGCGTTGCGCAGCCAGTCGCGCACGCATTGCTCGACCGACGAGCCGAACGTCGAGCGTGCGCGCACGCGCTCGCGCGCGGCGTCGGCCGCATGACGCTGGATGTCCGCGAGCGGCGCGTTGTAGCGCTCGAACGGCGTGTCGAAGCGCGCGGAGCGCAGCACGACGCGGTTGTGCGCGGCATCGAACGACACCGCCGCGCCGAGGAGGTCGCGCAGCGCGGCCGTCGGCGCGAACGCGCGGCCCGCGAACGCGGCTTCGTCGACCTGCACGTGCGGATCGTACAGGCGCGCGAGCGCGGCGAGGATCGCGAAATTCGCGAACGCGCTGCTGGCGGGGCGGCCGTCGCCCTCGTTCACGTACTCGAGCGCGATCGCGCCGCCGGTTTCGTGCGCGAATACCCAGTCGACGTTGCCGATCAGTTCGCGGTAGCGCAGGTAGCCGTGCAGCGCGTCGCGCAGCGTCGCGGCGTTGCAGATGATGCCCGCGAGCTCCGGGAACGGCGCGAGCCACGGCACGACCTGCGGCGGCGGCCGGTGCCAGGACAACGGCCATCCGCTCATCAGCCTCATTGCGGCGACATGCCGGTCGCCGGGGATGCGCCGCGCGTCGTCGGCGAGATCGGCCGTGCCGATGCCGAGCGTCGCATACAGCGGCGCGACGTCGAAGCCGTTGCGGCGCATGTCGTCGAGCGCCTGTCGGTAGACCCGGATGGATACCGATTTCTGTCGTAACTCCATGTCTCTCTCCATGACCTTCGGGTTTGCCCCCGCTGCGAGAGGTCAAGTGCTGCTCCTGCCGGTCAAGCATGGTGACCGGTCGATTTTTAGACTTGGACGCTGGAGTGTGGCGACAAGTACAACAGATCGATTCAGGAGGATCAATGAAAACTTCGCTGTTCCGGTGTTCGACGATTGCGTCCGCGTGCGCGCTCACGGTGCTGCTCGCGTCGTGCGGCGGTGACGACATCCACACGGCCCCGGCCGCGCCGGCTGACCCCGACGCCGCGGCCGACCAGCGCGCGGCCTCGCTCGTCGCGCAACTGACGACCGACGAGAAGCTGCAACTCGTGCACGGCACGGGCCTGCCGGCGCTCGACCTGGGCGGCCCGTTCCCGGCCGATGCGCTGAACGGCGCGAGCTACATCCCGGGCGTGCCGCGGCTCGGCATTCCGGCCGTCAGCAGCGCCGATTCGGCGGGCGGTGTGAACGTGAAGAACGCGCGCGTGACCGCGCTGCCCGCGCCCGTCGCACTCGCGGCGACGTGGGACCCGGCGCTCGCCGGCACCTACGGCACGCGCATCGCGCTCGAATTGCGCGCACTCGGCTTCGCGGAAGGGCTCGGCGGCGGCGTGAACCTCGCGCGCGAGCCGCGCAACGGCCGCACGTTCGAATACATGGGCGAGGATCCGGTGCTGGCGGGCACGCTGAGCGCCGCGCGCACGCAGGCGACACAGGCGCAGAAGGTGATCGCGACGATCAAGCATTTCGCGTTCAACGACCAGGAAACCAACCGGATGACGATCGATTCGGTCGTCGACGAGCGAACCACGCGCGAGGCCGAGCTGCTTGCGTTCGAGATCGGCGTGAAGGACGGCCAGCCGGGCAACGTGATGTGCTCGTACAACAAGCTGAACGGCGTGTATGCGTGCGAGAACCCGTATCTGCTGACGACGGTGCTGAAGAACGAATGGGGCTTCAAGGGTGTCGTGCAGTCGGACTGGGGCGCGACGCATTCGACGGTCGCGGCCGTGCAGGCGGGGCTCGACGAGGAGGAGCCGGGCGCGGCGGACGACAGCAACGCGCCGCTCGGCTCGTTCTTCAACACGAAGCTGCGTGCGGCGCTGCAGGCCGGCAGCGTGTCGGCCGCGCGGCTGAACGACATGGTGCAGCGCAAGCTGCGCACGCTGATCCGCATCGGCGTGATGGACGCGCCGCCGAAGCCGGGCGGCGCGATCGACGAGGCTGCCGGCAACGCCGATGCGCTCGCGATCGCGCGGCAATCCGCGGTGCTGCTGAAGAACGCGGCCGCGCCAGGCGATGCGCAGCCCGTGCTGCCGCTCGCGGCCGGTGCGCTGAAGTCGGTCGTCGTGATCGGCGGGCATGCGGACGCGGGCGTGCTGTCGGGCGGCGGCTCGGGTGCGGTGCCGGCGATCGACGGCAACGCGGTGACGACCTGCCAGCAACCGGCCGACACGCTGTTCGGCGGTTGCGCGACCTGGTACAAGTCCGCGCCGCTCGCGGCGATTCGTGCGAAGGCGCCGGACGCGTCGGTCAGCTATCTCGACGGGACCGACGCGAATGCCGCGGCGAGCGCGGCCGCGCAGGCCGATGTCGCGATCGTGTTCGCGACGCAGTGGCAGACGGAAGGGCTCGATCTCGCGAGCCTGTCGCTGCCGGATTCAAAGGCCGATCCGTACAACCAGCAATACGACCAGAACGCGCTGATTGCCGCGGTTGCGGCGAAGGCGAAGCGCGTGATCGTCGTGCTCGAGAACGGCAGCCCCGTGTTGATGCCGTGGCTCGCGAACGTGCATGGCGTGCTCGAAGCGTGGTATCCGGGCGCGCAGGGCGGGCAGGCGATCGCCGACCTGCTGTTCGGCGATGCGAACCCGTCGGGCCGGCTGCCGCTGACGTTCCCGAAGCAGGAGGCGGACCTGCCGCAGCCGGCGATCGATCCGGCGAAGTCGCAGACCATTTATGCCGAAGGGCTCGCGTACGGCTATCGCTGGTTCGACGCGAAGGCGATCGAGCCGCTGTTCCCGTTCGGCTACGGGCTGTCGTACACGACGTACGGGTTGTCGGCGATGTCCGCGCAGGCCGACGCAGCGGGCAACGTGACGGTCGGCGTGACGGTGAAGAACACCGGCGCGCGGGCCGGTTCGCAGACGGTGCAGATCTACGCGGCACTGCCCGCGTCGCTCGGCGAGCCGCCGAAACGCCTCGTCGGCTGGGCCAGGGTCGCGCTGCAGCCGGGCGAGGCGCGCACCGTCAGCGTCGCGGTGCCGGCGCAGCGCTTCGCGATCTGGGATGCGAATGCGCATGCGTGGCGGATCGCCGCGGGCAGCTACGGGCTGTCGGCGGCTGCTTCGTCGCGCGATCCGCAGGCGCTGTCGACGACGGTGACGCTCGCCGCGCACTGAGCCGAAGGGAGGCCGTGTGGCATGCGGCGAAGCCGGTCGTGGCTTCGCCGCATGCCGGTGCGCTTGATGAAGTTACTCGGTGCCGCGCCGGAACGGATCGTGTTCGCGCAGTTCGTCGACGTACGCGTGGATATGCTCGGTCTCGCGTTCGAGAAAGCGCGCGACCGCGTCCGAGAACGCCGGATGCGCGAGCCAGTGCGCGGAGTGCGTGACGGTCGGCAGGAAGCCGCGCGCGAGCTTGTGTTCGCCCTGCGCGCCGCCTTCGAACGTGTCGAGCCCGGCCTCGATGCAGAATTCGAGCAACTGGTAGTAGGCCGTTTCGAAATGCAGGCAGGGCACGTGCTCGACCGCGCCCCAGTAGCGGCCATACAGCGTGCCGCCGCCGTGTTCGCCGCGCCGGTAGACGGCGAGCGCACTCGCGATCGGCTGGCCGTCGGCTTCGGCGATCACGAGCAGCAGGTTCTCGGGCATCGTCGCGCCGATCGTGCGGAAGAAGTCGAGGTTCAGGTACGGGCTCGAATAGTGTTCGCGATAGGTCTGCCGGTAGCAGCGCGAGAAGAAGCGCCAGTCGGCGTCGGTGATCTGGTCGCCGGTGAGCCGCCGGAACGTCACGCCCGCGTCGTGCACCTTGCGCCGCTCCGCGCGGATGTTCTTGCGCTTCTTCTGCTCGAGCGTGCCGAGGAAATCGTCGAAGTGGCGATAGCCGTCGTTGAGCCAGTGGAACTGCACGCCTTCGCGCAGCATCATCCCCATCGATTCGAGGAGCGCGGCTTCGTCGCCGGTCGGGAACAGCACGTGCAGCGACGACACGTCGCTCTGCTCGGCGAACGCGAGCAGCGTGGCCGCGAGCCGGCGGCGCGCATCGTCGTCGGCCGCGAGCAGGCGCGTGCCCTGCACGGGCGTGAACGGCACCGCGCACAGCAGCTTCGGGTAGTAGGGCAGGTCGTTGCGCTGGTACGCGTCGGCCCACGCCCAGTCGAACACGTATTCGCCGTACGAATGCTGCTTCGCGTAGACGGGCGCGGCGGCCGCGAGGCGGCCGGTGCGCGGGTCGGTCAGCGTGACGAAGTGCGGCGACCAGCCGGTATCGTCGACCGCGCAGCGCGCGACGTG
Organism: Burkholderia sp. Ac-20345; assembly: GCF_017104825.1. NCBI lineage: Bacteria > Pseudomonadati > Pseudomonadota > Betaproteobacteria > Burkholderiales > Burkholderiaceae > Burkholderia > Burkholderia sp. Ac-20345. The sequence continues at coordinate 13,097 of NZ_JAAGPO010000166.1, forward strand.
CAGCGCGTCGAGGAATTCGTGGCGCAGGAAGGGCGTCGGCTGCGCGTCGCGGGCGAGCAGCGCGTTCCATTCGTCGGCCGGTACCTCCGAGGGGGACGACAGGATGCCCGTGCGATAATCGATGCGTTCGTGTTTCAAGCGTGAATCCGTACCGTTCTGTGTCGCCGGATGCGAGGGCCTGCGCGGCCCGCACCGGGACGATTTCGTCAGCCGTTCAGGGCGCGCCGCCGGGCTGCGCCGATCCCGCCATGAAGACCCGACTCGCTCTCGCCCAGATCAACGTCACCGTCGGCGACTTCGCCGGCAACGTCGCACGGATCGTCGCGGCCGCACGCGCCGCGCACAACGATGGTGCGCAGCTGATGGTCGCGCCTGAACTCGCGCTGTCCGGCTATCCGCCGGAAGACCTGCTGCTGCGGCCCGCGTTCTATGCGGCGGCCGCGGCCGCGCTCGACGCGCTCGCCGGCGCGTTGAAGGCGTTCGACGGGCTCGCGGTGCTGGTCGGCCATCCGCTGCGGGGCGCGGGCGAAGGCGCGCACGCGCCAGCCGTCGATGGTAATGCAAACCGTCCGATCGAGCGCGGCGTGCCGCCCACCGATACTTACAACGCGGTGTCGCTGATCGTCGGCGGCGAGATCGTCGGCACCTACCGCAAGCAGGATCTGCCGAACGCGGAAGTGTTCGACGAGAAGCGCTATTTCGCAACCGACGCCGAGCCGCTCGTGTTCGAGCTGAACGGCGTGAAATACGGCGTGATCATCTGCGAGGACGCGTGGCATGCATCAGCCGCGCAGATCGCGAAGGCGGCTGGCGCGCAGGTGCTGCTGATCCCGAACGGCTCGCCGTACCACATGAACAAGGAAGCGGTGCGCTTCGACATCCTGCGCGCACGGATTCGCGAAACCGCGCTGCCGATGGTGTACGTGAACCTCGTCGGCGGCCAGGACGAGCTTGTGTTCGACGGCGGCTCGTTCGTGCTCGACGCGCAGGGCGCGCTCGTCGCGAAGATGCCGCAGTTCGACGAAGGGCACGCGATCGTCGAATTCGACGGTGCGCGGCCGCTGCCGGGCGCGATCGCACCCGAGCTGTCGACGGACGCGCAGGTGTACCGCGCGCTCGTGACGGGGGTGCGCGACTACATCGGCAAGAACGGTTTTCCGGGGGCGCTGATCGGGCTGTCGGGCGGTGTCGATTCCGCGCTGGTGCTGGCCGTCGCATGCGATGCGCTCGGGCCCGAGCGCGTGCGCGCGGTGATGATGCCGTCGCGCTTTACGGCCGATATCTCGACCACCGACGCGGCGGAGATGGCGCGGCGCGTCGGCGTGCGTTACGACGAGATCGCGATCGCGCCGATGTTCGACGCATTTCGTGCGTCGCTCGCGGGCGAGTTCGCAGGCCGCGCGGAAGACGCGACGGAGGAGAACATCCAGGCGCGCATCCGCGGCACGCTGCTGATGGCGCTGTCGAACAAGTTCGGCTCGATCGTGCTGACGACCGGCAACAAGAGCGAAATGGCGGTCGGCTACTGCACGCTGTACGGCGACATGGCCGGCGGGTTCGCGGTGATCAAGGACATCGCGAAGACGCTCGTGTACCGGCTCTGCCGCTATCGCAACGAAACGGCCGACTACGCGCTGCGCGACGTGATCCCCGAACGGATCCTCACGCGTGCACCGTCGGCCGAGCTGCGCGAGAACCAGACCGACCAGGACAGCCTGCCGCCGTACGACGTACTCGATGCAATCATGCGGATGTACATGGAAGAGGATCGGCCGCTCGCGGAGATCGTCGCGGCCGGTTATGCGCAGGCCGACGTCGAGCGTGTGACGCGGCTCATCAAGATCAACGAATACAAGCGCCGCCAGGCGCCGATCGGCATTCGCGTCACGCATCGCGCATTCGGGCGCGACTGGCGCTACCCGATCACGTCACGGTTTACCGAACGTCTCGATTGAGCCGTGCTGGGCCGCAGGCGGCTCGCAGGCTTACAATCGGGGTCGCGATTTTTCATCCAAACGAGCATTGGGGGACAACCACCATGAAACGCATCACTGCCATCATCAAGCCGTTCAAGCTGGACGAAGTCCGCGAAGCGCTCGCCGAAGTGGGTCTCACGGGCCTGACCGTGACGGAAGTAAAGGGCTTTGGCCGCCAGAAGGGCCATACCGAGCTGTATCGCGGCGCCGAATACGTCGTCGACTTCCTGCCGAAGATGAAGATCGAGGTGGTCGTCGCGGAAGCGCAGGTCGACCAGGTGATCGATGCGGTGATCGGCGCGGCGCGCACCGGCAAGATCGGCGACGGCAAGATCTTCGTGTCGGACGTCGAGCGCGTGATCCGCATCCGCACCGGCGAAGAGAACGAAGCGGCGGTCTGAGCCCCGCATTCGCTGATGGGCCGCGCGAAGACGGCCCGCCAATAAAAAACGGTGCGATACCCGGTTGGGTACCGCACCGATACGCGCCTCTCGCAGCAGCGTGGAAAGTGTTGCCGAATCGTTCTTTGACGGCGCCCGATCAGAACAGGTGCTGGATACCGGCGTAGACGCCGGTCTGGCTGCCGCCCGGATTCGGGTTGCCTGTCGACACGGCCGTACCGGCGCCGTTCGCGTTCAGGCCGAAGTTGGCGTTCTTGCTGTTGCGCACCGTCGCGACCTGCAGGTCGAACAGCGTGCGCTTCGAGATGTTGTACGAGCCGCCGACCGTGTAGATGTTCGCGTTGCCGCCGCCGTGGTTCGCGTTCACGTGATACACGGCCGCGATCAGCGCCGCTGCCGGCGTTGCCTGCCACGTCACGCCGCCCCAGACCTGCTGGGTGCCCGTCACGCCGGCGTTCACTGCCGGGCCGCCGCTGCCGTCCGCGCGCGATGCCTGGTAGGCCGCTTGCACCTTGAACTGGCCGAGGAACACGTTCACGCCCGCGAAGTATTCACGCGAGTAGTTGAACACGTCCGAGAAGCGGCCGTTGCTGTCGCGCGTTTCGTCGTAGATGCCGCGCAACTGGAACAGCGAATTCGTATAGGTGACCTGTGCGCCGGCTGCACGGCCCGGTTGGCCGGCCGTCGTGTTGCCGTTGAAGCTGGTCGAGTTCGAGAACGAGAACTGGCCGTAGAAGTCGAGGCCGTAGAACTGCGGCGACTGGTACGACACGTTGTTGCTGGTCTTGTTCCAGTTGCGGCCGCGCACCAGCGATGCCGTCGACCAGGCCGACTGGCCGAACGGGTCGAAGTCCCACACGCCGTTGGCGATCGCGAGCTCACGACCCAACAGCAGCGTACCGTAGCGGTCGTTCGAAATACCGACGGTTGCGAAACGATCCCAGATCGAGCCGCTGAAGCCGCCCGTCATCGTGTTGAACGCGCCTTCGAGGTGGAACAGGATCTTGTTGCCGCCACCGATGTCCTCGCTGCCCTTCAAGCCCCACAGGCTCGTGCCCCAGTCGCCGCTTTCCGCGCGCACTTGGTGGCCGTTTTGCAGGCCGTTCATGTACTCGAGGCCGGCATCCAGGCGGCCATACAGCGTTACGCTGCTCTGCGCGTGCGCCGTCACCACCCCAGCAGCCATCAGCGCGGCCGCGACCAAAGCTTTCTTCATCGTCTCCTCCATACCCTGTCAAAAAGTCAACCCAGAACTGCACGAGATGCCCGGAGCGACGAGCGCCGGGCAAAAGCGGGATAACCAGGGAGACCTCGTGCAGGGCCGGTAAGCGCGGCACGCGGGCAAGCGGACGGAAAGACCGTTGAGCGGTCCCGCGCAGCCGGATCGGCCTGCGGGTCTCCTTGTAGTGTCGTGAAGCTAAACTACATTTCACGAACTTCGTTTTGCTACTTTGGTTACTAATTTAGCAAAAATACAATTTTGTGGCGATGGAAATCGTTGTTTGACTAACACCTGTCGCCAAATTGCCATGCAACACGGTGCGCAACAGGTACGCCAAGGGTTTGCAATTAACGGAAAACCCTTGTCCCGCAAGGGAGACACGAGTTTCTAAAACAGGGGTCAAGGATTGCCACTATTGACGTTGTGGAGGTGCGGGCGTAAGCGCCGGATTCGATGGTTGGTAAGTATTTCGTAATGAATGGTCGACTGCCGGACGTCGCCGGCCGGAGCCTGTAGCGCTTGCCCGGCAACGCGCAACGCGGTGTACCGGCGTGCGTCGGTCAGGCGGGCTCCGGCCTAGCGTCAAGCAACTGCGCGCGAATCCAGCGATGCGCATCGGTGCGCGCATGCTTCGCGTGCGAGTAGACCTTCACGGTGTAGCGCGGGATTTCGAACGGCGCCGGAAAGATGCGGATCTGCGCCGCATGACGCAGCGCCTGCGCGGCGCGGTTCGGCACGGTCATCAGCAGTGCGGATTCCGCGATCACGAACGGTGCGGCCAGCACGGTCGGCAACTGCACGGCGACCTGCCGCGCGAGGCCGAGCCGGTCGAGCACATGGTCGACGACGCCGCGCGACTCGTTCCACGGCGTGACGACCACGTGGCGTGCCGCCAGGTACTGGTCGAGCGTCAGCCGCCGGCGGATGTCCGGATGCGTTGCGCTCGCGATCACGACGTAGTCGTCGGAGAACCAGTCGAAGTCCTCGATACCCGGCGCGTCGGCGGCCGATTCCTCGTGGTAGCCCAGCGCGAAATCGATGCGGCCGGCCGCGAGTTCGTCGACGGAGATCTTCCGGTCGGAATGCACGACGCGGATCCGCAACCGCGGCGCGACATGCTGGATGCGCGCGAGAAATGCCGGCAGCACGGCGAATGCCGTGTAGTCGGTCGCCGCGAACACGAACGTGCGGTCGCTTTGTGCGGGATCGAAGCGGCGCGCGCGGGCGAGCCCCTTCGACATCGCATCGAGTGCGTCGCCGGCCCAGGTGGCAATGTCGTCGGCGCGCACGGTCGGCTGCATCTCGTTGCCGAGGCGCACGAACAGCGCATCGCCGATCGCGTCGCGCAGCCGTGCCAGCGCGTGGCTCAGCGCGGACGGGCTCAACGCAAGTTCGTGCGCGGCCGCGGCGACGGACCGGTGGCGGTACAGCGCGTCGAACACGAGCAGCAGGTTCAGGTCGAGACGGCGTAGATCGGGATGCATCATGTTCAGGTCCGGATGAAGAAACTGCACTTCCTGCAGGCGCTGCATGAACGTAGCATGACGATCTGATTGGTGCCAGCGCGGCTGCGCGGCACTGTTTTCCGTTTCAAGTCCGGGCCGGAGGAGGGCTCAACCCGTGCAAATCGACATCCGTTCCGCCACCGTCGCCGACGTGCCGCAGATCCTGCGTTTCATTACCGAGCTGGCCATCTACGAGAAGGCGGAGCACGAAGTGGTCGCGACGCCCGCGTCGCTCGAGCGCAGCCTGTTCGGTGAAGGATCGCCGGCTCGCGCGCTGATGTGCGAGGTCGACGGCGAGCCGGCCGGCTTCGCGGTGTATTTCTTCTCGTATTCGACGTGGCTTGCCCGGCAGGGGCTGTATCTCGAGGATCTGTACGTGTCCCCGCGTTTTCGCGGCGCGGGCGCCGGGCTGCGGCTGCTGAAGGCGCTCGCGCGGATCGCGGTCGAGTCGGGCTGCGGCCGTTTCGAGTGGAGCGTGCTCGACTGGAACGAGCCGGCGATCCGCTTCTATGAAAGCGTTGGCGCGGCGCCGCAGAGCGAATGGGTGCGTTACCGGCTCGCGGGCGACGAACTGCGCGCGTTCGCCGACAGCGCGCCGGTGAGCGCCGCGTAAACGCAAAACGGGCGCCGCGCGGCGAACCGCGGGCGCCCGCTCGTGCAGCGTGCGTTACTTGAGGCTGCCCGACAGGAACCCGCGCAGGCGTTCGCTCTTCGGGTTGGCGAACACCTCGGACGGCACGCCTTCTTCCTCGACGCGGCCCTGGTGCAGGAACATCACGTGGTTCGACACGTTGCGCGCAAAGCCCATCTCGTGCGTGACGACGATCATCGTGCGGCCTTCCTCGGCCAGCTTCTGCATCACCTTCAGCACTTCGCCCACCAGTTCCGGGTCGAGCGCCGACGTCGGCTCGTCGAACAGCATCACGTCCGGATGCATCGCCAGCGCGCGTGCAATCGCCACGCGCTGCTGCTGGCCGCCCGACAGGTGCGACGGATACTGCTTCTCGACGCGCGGTGCGAGGCCGACTTTCTCGAGATACTCGCGTGCGCGATCCTCGGCTTCCTTCTTCGGGATGCCGAGCACGTTCACGGGCGCTTCCATCACGTTCTCGATCACGTTCATGTGCGACCAGAGGTTGAAGTGCTGGAACACCATCGACAGCTTGGTGCGCACGCGCTGCAGCTGCTTCGTATCGGCCGCGCGCAGCGCGCCCGTCTTGTCGGGCGTCGTGCGCACTTCCTCGCCGTCGACGACGATACGGCCCGCATTCGGCTGCTCGAGGAAGTTGATGCAGCGGAGCATCGTGCTCTTGCCGGAGCCGGACGAGCCGATCACGCTGATCACGTCGCCCGAGTTCGCCTTCAGCGACACGCCCTTGAGCACCTCGTTGTCGCCGTAACGCTTGTGCAGATCGTCGACGAAAAGCTTCTGAGTCTGGGAATTCATCAATAGTCCTGCGAAAACTTACTTGCCTTGCGGGCGCAGATACGCGAGCCAGCGGCGCTCGGCCTGGCGGAACAGCCACACGAGCGTGAACGAGATCGCGAGATAGAGCAGGGCGGCGATGCCGAACGCATGGAACGACATGTAGGTCGCCGAGTTGACGTCGCGGGCGATCTTCAGGATGTCCGGCACGGTCGCGGTAAAGGCGACGGTGGTCGCGTGCAGCATCAGGATCACTTCGTTGCTGTACAGCGGCAGTGCGCGGCGCAGCGCCGACGGCAGGATCACGCGGCGGTACATCGTGAACGGCGACATCCCGTACGCACGCGCGGCTTCGATCTCGCCGTACGACGTGGCCTTGATCGCGCCCGCGAAGATCTCGGTGGTGTACGCGCAGGTGTTCAGCGTGAACGCGAGCAGCGTGCAGTGCATCCCGTCGCGGAAGAACGCGTCGAGCATCGGCGTGCCGCGCACGGCCTGCAGGCTGTAGAGGCCCGTGTAGCAGAGCAGCAACTGCACGTAGAGCGGCGTGCCGCGGAACACGTACGTGTAGAGCCACACGGCGCCCGACAGCCACTTCTTCTTCGACACGCGCGCGACCGCGAGCGGTATCGACAGGCAGAAGCCGAGGCCGATCGACACGACCAGCAGCCACAGCGTGATCGCGACGCCGGTGATGCGGTAGCCGTCGGTGAAGAGGTAGTTGCGCCAGTATTCTTGGATGAGATCGATCATAGGTCAGCCTTGCGGACGCCGGTCGAGTAGCGCTTTTCGAGCCACATCAGCACGAAGTTCGAGATCGTCGTGATCGCGAGGTAGACGGCACCCGCGATCAGCGTGAAGAAGAAGAACCGCAGCGTGCCCTTGCCGGCGTCCTGCGATGCCTTCACGACGTCGGCGAGGCCGATGATCGACACGAGCGCGGTCGACTTCACGAGCACCTGCCAGTTGTTGCCGATCCCCGGCAGCGCAAAGCGCATCATCTGCGGGAACATGATCCGCGTGAACACCTGCCAGCTCGTCATCCCGTACGCGCTGCCGGCCTCGAGCTGGCCGCGCGGCACCGACAGGAACGCGCCGCGGAACGTCTCGGTGAAGTACGCGCCGTAGATGAAGCCGAGCACGAGCACGCCGGCGAGGAACGGGTCGATGTCGATCTGGTCCCAGCCGAGCGCGTCGGTCGCCATGTTCAGCCAGATCTGCAGGCTGTAGAACAGCAGCAGCATCAGCACGAGGTCGGGCACGCCGCGGATCAGCGTCGTGTAGACGGTGCCGACGCCGTTCGTGAAGCGGTTGCGCGACAGCTTCGCGCCCGCGCCGAGCAGGCCGAGCAGGAACGACAGCGCAAGTGAAAGCACCGCCAGTTTGACGGTTTGCCAGGTGCCAGCGAGGATCAGCGGGCCGTAACCTTGTAGAAACATATGTGGTCCCTGGTGTGGTCCCTTAGGGCGCACGCGGTGCGCCGCGAAAGACGCGCCCGCCAAGCTGCGCGGAACGCCCCGTACGTATCATGACCGTCCGCCCCGGCATCGGTGCCGGGCCCGCCCGTCGCGCGAGCGGCGGGCAAGGGAGCGGGCGGCGCGTGGTCGACTGCCTGTACTGCCCGGACACGGGGCCGCCCCCGCATCCGTTGCTTCTTCCTGGCGTCGCTCAGCGGGCCGAAGCCGAATAGACGCTGAACGCGAAATACTTGTGCGACAGCCGGTCGTACGTGCCGTCCTTGTGCATGTCGGCAAGCGCCCGGTTGATCTTGAGCTTCAGGTCCGTATCTTCCTTGCGCAGGCCGATCGCGGTGCCATCGCCGATCGTCTTCGGGTCCTTCACTTCCGGCCCGGCGAACGCGAAGCCCTTGCCGCGCGGCGTGCGCAGGAAGCCGTAGTCGGCCTGGAGCTCGTCCTGCAGCGTTGCGTCGAGGCGGCCCGAGCCGAGATCGGCGTAGACCTGGTCCTGGTTCTGGTAAGGAATGATCGTCACGCCCTGCGGTTCCCAGTACGCCTTCGCGTAGGTTTCCTGCGTCGAGCCCTGCTCGACGCCCACGCGCTTGCCCTTCAGCGACGCGACGGTAGGCAGCAGCGGCGAGCCGGTCTTCGCGATCATCCGCGCCGGTGCGTCGTATACCTTGTCGGAGAAGTCGATCTGTTCGCGGCGCTTGTCCGTGACGGTCAGCGACGACACGATGACGTCGTACTTCTTCGCCTTCAGCGCCGGGATGATCCCGTCGAGATCCTGCGCCACCCACACGCATTTCACGTTGATGCGCTTGCAGATTTCCTTGGTGAGATCGACGTCGAAACCGACGATCTCGCCGCTCGGCGCGGTCGACTCGAACGGCGGGTAGCTGGCGTCGACGCCGATCCGCACGGTCTTCCACTCCTTCGCGAAGGCGCTGCCGGCCACGAGGGCGAGGGCGGCGCACAGGGCGGCCTTCTTCATTTCCATCCTTCTGTTGCTGACTTTCCGGGAGCGCTCGCGGCCGGTCGGGCCGGGCGCCGCGGCGTATTCTAGACGGCCAAAATTCGCCGATCGGCGCTCTGGCGATGGCGGCCGCCGGAACGGCGAACGCCAAAAGGGCGGTATTTTACCCGAACGCGATACCCGGAAACCGGCAATCCGGGCCGACCGATCGATTCTTCGACGCATTGATCCGGCTGTTGCGACAATCACCGTATTTGCAATGGACATTGCATCGATTGCATCCGTGGGTGCAACGATGCAGTGCGCAGGCGGCGGATTGTGGCGCGATTGGCACACTCATACAGTGACGGCATACCAGAACAACGCATCTCACGGAGTGTCCGTCCCATGTTCCAGATCCGCCGCGCCGCCGATCGCGACCAGCGTAGCCATGGCTGGCACGAATTCCTTCACAGCTTTCCTGGTGCGTCCGGCCGGAGCGGGCCGCCGGCGTTCGGCGCGTTGCGCGAACTGAATGAGGAATGCATCGCGCCGACCCGCGGCTACGGGATGCGGCCTTACCGTGACGCGGAAATCGTCACCTACGTGCTCGACGGCGCGCTCGCGCACCGCGACAGCCTCGGCAACGGGGCGATCGTACGCGCCGGCGGCATGCAGCGGATGAGCGCCGGCACCGGCGTCACGCTGAGCGAAACCAACGCGTCGTGTGACCAGCCGTTGCGCCTGCTGCGGATCTGGCTCGCGCCGGCCGGGGCGGGCGGGCGGCCCCGCTACGTGCAGACGTGCTTTGCCGATCACGAGAAACGCGGGCGGCTGCGGCTCGTCGCGGCGCCGGACGGGGGCGACGGCGCGCTGCAGATCGGTGCGGACGCACGCATCTTCGCCGGGCTGCTCGACGGCGACGAGGCGGCGGCGTTCGACGTGCCGGTCGGGCGCCGCGCTTACGTGCACGTGGTGCGCGGTGACGTCGAGGTGAACGGCTGCGCGCTGGCCGCGGGCGACGGCGCGCGGATCGGCGGCGTGGACGCGGTGGCGTTCGCGCGCGGCCGGGCGGCCGAGGTGCTGCTGTTCGACGTCGCCTGAAACGCAAAAAGGGGACGCGAGCCGGTGCCTGCGTCCCCTTCGAAGCCGCTCCGGGGAGCGACCCGCCGGCTTACTGCGCCGGTGCCGACGCGGCCTTGGCCGCGCGATGCTGCTCCCAGCGCTCCTTCATCTTCTCGTGGCGCTGTTCCATCTTCGCGAACTGCTGCTTGAGCGCCGTGCTGACCATCGTCTTCTGCTGGTCGTTCAGCCCGTTGTAGAACGTGAGCCACGCGGCGGACGTCTGCTCGCGCAGTTGCGCGTTCTGCGACTCAGCCTGCTGGCGTGCCGAGTGCATCGCGCTCAGGTCGAGGATCGGCTGGTTCTGCTGCGCCTTGAACTGCTCGCGCATCTGCTCGTGGCTCTTGCGCATCGCATCACGGTTCTGCTTCATCGTGTTGACGGCCGCCTGCCATTGCTGTTCCTGCGACGCGTTGAGCTTCAGCTGGTCGTGCAGTTTCATGATCGCGCCGAACGGGCCGCCTTCGTGCCCGCCGTGCATCTGGTGCATGCCGGGGCCGCCCGGAGGCGGCATGTCGTTGGGCTGCGCGGCGTGCGCGGTGCCGAATGCGAGAGCGAGCACGGTGGCGGCCGCGATGGCCACGCGGGAAGTCTTCTTATACATTTCAGAAACTCCTTGTATCCAAAGGGTCCGGCGATGCGGTACCGGGAAAGCCGGGTACCGCATCCGGTAAGACGCAGGTTAGCGATGCAGGCCGCGGCCGGTGTTACGTGGGGCGGTGGCCGGGTTACCGCGCATTACAGTTCCCTTGCGCGGTAATCCGCAGTAACCCTTTCGTCCCTTTGTTTCGTTCTTTGACTCCGCCCTCGCGCGGTAAACTTCGAGCCATGACTACCCAGATCCTCATCGTCGACGACGACCAAGAACTCCGAGACCTGCTGCGCGACTATCTCGTGCGCCAGGGGATGGAAGTGTCCGTGCTGCACGACGCGGCGACGCTCGAGAAGCGCCTCGAGCGCGAGCGGCCCGACCTGATCGTGCTGGACCTGATGATGCCGGGCGTCGACGGCCTGACCGCGCTGCGCCAGTTGCGCGCGGCCGGCGACGACATCCCCGTGATCATGCTGACCGCGCGTGCGGACGACGTCGACCGCATCGTCGGGCTCGAGCTCGGCGCGGACGACTACCTCGGCAAGCCGTTCAACCCGCGCGAGCTGCTCGCGCGCGTGCAGGCCGTGCTGCGCCGCCGCCGCGCGACGCCGTCGGCTGCGGCGCCCGAACAGCGCGAGCCGTTCGCGTTCGGCCGCTTCGTGCTCGACTTCCAGGCGCGCACGCTGTCGGTCGACGGCAAGCCGGCCACGCTGTCGAGCAGTGAATTCGCGCTGCTGAAGATCTTCGTGAACCATGCGCTGCGCACGCTCACGCGCGAGCGGCTGCTCGAGCTGCTGCACGGGCCCGAGTACGACGGTACCGACCGCGGCATCGACGTCCAGGTGTGGCGCCTGCGCCGCATCCTCGAAACGGATCCGTCGACGCCGCGCTTCATCCAGACGGTCCGCGGGCGCGGCTACGTGTTCGTGCCCGACGGCGAGGCTCATGCGCAAACCCATTGATTCACTGTTCGGGCGGCTGGCGCTGCTCGTCATCGGTGTCCTGCTCCTGTCGCACTTCGCGTGGTTTTTCGCGATGCGGCTCGAGCGCAGCCAGATGCAGACGCGCTACGCGGTCGAAGAGGCCGCGTTCCTGGTCGACGCGGTGCGCCAGCACGTCGAGCGCACGCCCGACCAGCCGTTGCCGTCGCGCGTGCGGCTCGTGACGCCGGGCAGCGCCGACGTGCCGAACGGCGACCCGTCGAGCCTGCCGGCGCCGCTCAAGCGGTTCCGCGACGATGTGAGCGAGCGGATGCCGCCCGGCACGCGTGTCGAGATCGGTGCGCCCGGCCATCCGCCGGTGCTGTGGGTGAAGGAGCCGAGCGACCGCAACTGGATCGTGGTGCCGGTGCAGCCGCTTCGGCCGCCGCGCTCGCTCGACCGGATGCTGCTGTGGCTCGGCACGATCTTCTCGGCCGGCGTGATCGCCGCGCTGTTCGCGGCCTGGCAGCTGCAGCAGCCGCTGCGTTCGCTGGCCCGCGCGGTCGCGCGCTTCGGCCGTGGCCAGCCGGTGCCGCCGCTGCGCGAACGCGGCCCGCGCGAGCTGCGCCAGCTCACGCACGGTTTCAACCAGATGGTGGAACAGGTGTCGCAGGCCGAGAGCGACCGGGCGGTGATGCTGGCGGGCGTGGCGCACGACCTGCGCACGCCGCTTGCGCGGATGCGGCTGCGGGCGGAAATGATGGACGACGCCCGGTTGCGCGACGGCGTCGTGCGCGACGTCGATTCGATGTCGCACATCGTCGATCAATTCCTGGTGTTTGCCCACGGCGGGTCCGATCGCAGCGAGCCGGTGCCGGTCGATCAGGCGTGCGAGCGGATCGCACGCAGCTATCGCGCGGTCGCGCCGAACGCGCCGACGGTCCAGACCCGGCTCGACGCCGATCCGGGCTTCCGGCTGCCGACGGCGACGCTCGACCGGATCCTGTCGAACCTGCTGGACAACGCGCATGCGTACGGTGCGCCGCCCGTGCTCGTCGCGACGGCGCGCACGCCGGCTGGCTACGTGCTGTCGGTCAGCGACAGCGGCGGCGGGATCGCGCCGCGCGACCTCGCGGCGGCCACGCGACCGTTCGTGCGGCTCGACCCCGCGC
>NZ_JAAGPO010000167.1:0-25772 GCF_017104825.1 Burkholderia sp. Ac-20345
TGCTGGTCGGCAATGGCAGCGTGGACGACGGCAACACGACGCTGCAGGTCGCAGGCAACGCCAAGGTGTCGGGAACGCTCTATTCCACGGCATCATCGATTCAGGCGGCGGGTTCTGGCACGGGCTAAGCGAGACGGATGCCCTTGCGGGGACAATCGGGAACGACGGGGGCGGCTGAGCGATAGGCGAACGTCCGCACGAAGCCCGGCAGCGCAGGCAGGCTCGACCCGAGCGCCATGTTCGCCGCGAAGCCGGGGCAGTACACGCAGTGCGGCACGCCGGCATGGTCGAACGACGACGTGTCGCGATCGCCGCCCGCCCGCGCGAGCACGACCTGGCGGGCGCCCGCTGCACTGCACAACTCGAGCGTGAGCTCGCCGGAGCCGCTCGATGCAAGACGCGCATAGCCGATGACGGGCGACAGTACGTTCAGTACCAGCGCCAGCCATACGAGGCCGATCCATCGCGTCGTTCGTCTCATCGCGGTCCAGAAAAAGTGCGCGCAAGTATAGCAAGCGGCCCGATCGCTGCCGATTCCGCACGATGCAATAGTCGGCATCGCAGCGCGCGTCGGAGCGCATGTGCCGTTAATACAACAGAGACAAAATCTAACGATTCGACACTGGCATAAATCCAAGCGCGAGGTTGATAATCATTGAACCTGCTGGAGAAATGACCATGGACGAAAGACCCACTCGCATGCCACCGCCCGAGCAAGTGATGAGCCCGGATCCGGAACCCGTCGGCGTGGAATTCCTCGCCGAATTGCCCGACCACGTGCGGGCATTCTTCGACGAGCAGCACAAGCTGTACTCGCCGAAGTGAACGCCTGTTCGGTTCTGTAACCGCCACGTGTCGATCATCGCTATCGTGCGGTTCATCACTGCGCATCGCGCGCAATTCGCCTCGCACCCGGGCCGCAACAGCCTGACGGTGCCGGATCAGCTCGCCTGCTGATTCTCCGGTCGCTGCGCTACGCCGCGCGACTGTCTTCGTCTATCCTTCTGGTTTTCCACTTCCGGCCCGCCCGGCTCTCCCGACCGTTCCGATGAAGCAAGCCATTCGTGCCAGCCTCGCTGTCGCCGCGCTCGGCGTCGCCCTCTTTTCGTCCCCGCGCATTGCCATTGCAGACGGCGACGACACCGCCCTCACCAACATCGTCGCACTCGCGTCGCAGCGCCTTGCGCTCGCCGAACCGGTCGCTCGCTGGAAATGGGCGAATCACAAGGCAATCGAGGACCGGCCGCGCGAAGCGGAACTGCTCGCATCGGTCGAGAAGCGCGCGGCACAGGCCGGCGTCGATCCCGCGTTCGCGCGGACGTTCTTCGAGGATCAGATCAGCGCGAGCAAGGATGTGCAGAACGCGCTGTTCGCAACCTGGCGCGCGACGCAGCCGCCAGAAGGCACGCCACCCGATCTCGCGGCCAGCACGCGCCCGGCGCTCGACCGGCTGACGCAGAAAATGCTCGCGGGGCTCGCGCAGGTTGCACCGCTGCGCGATGCGCCTGATTGCCAGGCGCGGCTCGCGCGCAGCATCGCGAACTGGAAGACGCTCACGCGCTACGACTCCAAGCAAACGCAGGCACTCGACACCGCGCTGTCGCATGTCTGCTCGGCCGGCGGCGCAAGCGCGATCGGCTGACGGCAGCGGGCGCGGTTCGCGCGGCCGCGCTGGATTAACCCGCTTGCCCCGCAGGGGTGAGCGCGGCGAGCGGGATCAGTTGCAGGCCGCGTGCAAGATGCGTCTGCAGCAAGCGATGGGTGAAGGGTTCGAACACGCCGTCCGTCCCGTCGGCCGCGAGCCGCGCGGCCGCATCGAGCGATTCCGCCGCGCCGAGATAACGCCAGCCATCGATCACATGAAACAGGTGACGCTCGCCACTCGCCTCGAAGGCAACGGCACCTTCGAACGGCCAGGGCGCACCGCCGGCACGAACCGTGTCGGCAGCGGGGCGCCGGTTGTACGACGGGCGTAGCCGGGCGATCCATTGCGCTTCGGCGAGCATCGCCCCCAGCTCGTTGCCCGTCTCGCGCCATTCGACACGCCGTACCTGCTGTGCCAGCCGCATTTCCTTCGACGAACGGCGCTCGCCCGTCAGCAGCGCGCGCAGCCGCTGCCGCACACGCACGCTGCGGCCGACATACAGCGGCGCGTCTTCTTCCCCGAACAAGGCGTACGCGCCGCACCCGGCCGGCGCGGTATCGAGCCAGGCTTCGGTCAGATCGCCGCCCAGACGGAAGTGCCGCGTCGTGCGTGCGATCTGGTCACGCAGCCGCTCGAGCGGCACGATGTCGTGCAACAGGCGCCAGAACTGCCACAGGAGGTCGGCATCCGCCAGCGCCCGGTGGCGCGCGGCCGGCACGAGGCCATGACGTTCGATCAACGCGTCGAGCCCGTGCCGCGCTTCACGCGGGAACAGCGCACGCGACAGCCGCACGGTACACAGCACGTCGGGATTGAATGCGAAGCCGGCGCGCTCGAATTCGGCCCGCAGGAAACCGCGATCGAAGCTCGCGTTATGCGCGACGAAAAGCTTGCCGTCGAGCCGCTCGAACAACGCGGTCGCCAGCGACGCAAACGACGGCGCGTCGCGCACCATCTCGTCCGAAATGCCCGTCAGTTGCTGGATGAACGGCGGGATCAGCTGGCCCGGATTGACGAGTGTCGTCCACGTCGACACGCCGAGCGGGCCGATTTCGACCACGCCGATTTCGGTGATGCGGTGTTCGGCGGGCGAACCGCCAGTGGTTTCAAGGTCGACGAAAACGAGCGGCTGTTCGCTGGCGGGATCGGACGGACGGGGGGAATCAGACATGAAAAGACTGGGAAACGATGCTTCCGTGAGTATGCACCGGCATCCCGGTTCGCGGCCAGCCCGAACCAGAATGTTCCGCCCCCGGAAAACAAAAAGCCCCCGCAATGCGGGGGCCGGACGTGATCGGCAATGCGTGGCGCGTCAGACCGCCTGGATATTCGCTGCCTGCTTGCCTTTCGGCCCGACTTTCACGTCGAACGAAACACGCTGGTTTTCCTTCAGCGTCTTGAAGCCGTCCATCTTGATTTCGGAAAAGTGTGCAAACAAATCTTCACCGCCATTGTCCGACGTAATAAAGCCAAAACCTTTAGCATCGTTAAACCATTTCACGATACCGGTATCCATGTCTTCGTTCCCCACTCGATTAGATCAAAAAAGCTATTTTTATAGCCGTTTCCCGAAATCCCGAAACATTGCGCCAGCACCCGCACCAGCACGCCGCCCGAGGACGGAGTGCTGACTTTATAAATTGGACAATCCGGGTGCGTCAAGGAAATTTTTGACAAACGTTTTATCAAAAAAGCGCTAATGCCATTGGAATCGGTACACCATCGCCTTTTATTAATTGATTCGCATCAAAAACCTGTCAGTATTACCGGGATCAGAGCATTGATAATCTTACCCGTGAAATTTCTACCGGGGACGAGTCGACTCGGTAAATCCCTCGGGTTTTTTCCGGGTTGCGGAAATCCGGGGACATTGAGATGCTCACTCAACGTCGGAAGGAAGGAGAAGGTCATGTGGCTGGACGGAATCAAGCGCTTCGCGAGCCGGCTCGGACGCGTACGCCGCAAGTCCCGCGCCCTGGCCGAATCCGCGTCCTCGCGCGAAGCGCCGTGCGACACCGAATTCGATCCGACCTGGCACGGCGATCACTGGCAGAACCTGCTCGCATCGCCTCTCGATGCCCGTCACTACGTGATGGAAGACTGGACATACACTCCGCCCCCCAATGAAGCCAAGGAGGCCGCGCCCGCGGCCAAGCGCAAGCACAAGCGGCGCTCGTACGCGCAATAGCACGCGCACAGGCGGGGCAAAAAAAAAGCGCGACTGGGAAGTCGCGCCGACAAAGGTTTGGAGATCTTTTCCGTCAACGAAAAAGTCTGCTTCGGAAAGCAGAGATCGCAGTATAACGAGAGAACAACCTTTCATTATCCATGCTCCACACAAACCTCTATTGCCGATGTGTCAATAATCGCGCTATGGCCGCCCTCGCCTCCTGCTGATCACCTGTCGCGATCGCGCAACGCCCGTTACGTAGTCCTGATCTCCATTTTCCTTCGCTGCACTGCCGCAAAGCCTTGATGGGCAATCGTTTGCGTTGCCTCGACGATCTTTGCGGATTCCAAAATATATTATTGCTTAAAGCGTAAACCTCCCCCGCTCCACGCACTCCGTACACTGCAGATGGCTTTTTGATAAGCGCACCGCCGCTCTGCCGGACCGGCCGCAGCGTCAAGCAAAACATGCCAGTCCGCCGCAGGTTCGATCGACATCATCCTGTTTGGAGACAGATCCATGAAAAAAACCCTGATCGTCACCGCGTTGTCGGGTGTATTCGTTACGGCAGCCCATGCCCAAAGCAGCGTGACGCTCTATGGCCTGATCGACGCTGGCATCACCTACACGAACAACCAGCACGGCCACAGCGCCTGGCAGGAAACGAGCGGTTCGGTCAACGGCAGCCGCTGGGGCTTGCGCGGCACCGAAGATCTCGGCGGCGGCCTGAAAGCGATCTTCACGCTGGAAAATGGTTTCGGCATCAATAACGGCGCGCTGAAGCAGAACGGCCGCGAATTCGGCCGGCAAGCGTTTGTCGGCCTCGCACACAGCAGCTACGGTTCGCTGACGCTGGGCCGGCAGTACGACAGCGTCGTCGACTATCTCGGGCCGCTGTCGCTGACCGGTACCCAGTACGGCGGCACGCAGTTCGCTCACCCGTTCGACAACGACAACCTGAACAATTCGTTCCGGATCAACAACTCGGTCAAGTACCAGAGCGCGAACTACGGCGGCCTCAAGTTCGGTGCGTTGTACGGGTTCTCGAACTCGACGGCTTTCGCAAACAACCGCGCGTATAGCGGCGGCGTGTCGTACAGCTACCTGGGCTTCAACTTCGCCGCGGCCTACTTGCAGTTGAACAGCGACGTGAACGCGCTTGCGCAGGCAGCGTCCGATCCGGGCGCGGTGACCGGCGACTGGACCTTCGCATCTCGCGTGCAGCGCACCTGGGGCGCCGGCCTGAATTACGGGTTCGGCCCTGCCACGGTCGGCTTCGTGTTCACGCAGACGCGCCTGACCGGCATCCGCGCGATCAGCGCGGGGCAGTCCGGCGTGTCCGGCGGCATCACGGGCCTCGGCGGAACCGCACGCTTCAGCAACTACGAACTCAACGGCCGCTACGCGCTGACGCCGGCACTGTCGCTCGCCGGCTCCTACACGTACACGCAGGGCCGCCTGGCCGGCGACAAGCCGACCTGGCACCAGTTCAACCTGCAAGCCGACTATGCGCTGTCGAAGCGCACCGACGTCTACCTGCAGGGCGAGTTCCAGAAGGTCAACAACGACGGCCTCAACCTCGGCGCCAACATCAACGGGCTGGGCGCCGCGTCATCGACCAACAAGCAGATCGCGGTCACGGCCGGCATGCGCCATCGCTTCTGAGCGACCGGCGCATCCGCTGCACGCCGGATGACGAAGCGCCCCATCGGGGCGCTTTTTCTTTGCCGGGCCGTGCCGGGCGTCGCTCAGGCGCCAGGCGCCGGGTAACGAACGTCGAGCACGTCGATCGGCTGCGGGCCGGCCGGCGTCATCAGCATCACGGTATCGCCGATCTTCGCCTTGATCAGCGCACGCGCGACCGGCGAAATCCAGCTGACGCAGCCGCGATCGAGATCGACCTCGTCGATCCCGACGATCGTGATCGTGTGATCCTCGCCGTCCGGCGTCTCGTAATCGACCGTTGCACCGAAAAACACCTGGTCGACGTTGTCCTGCCGGCTCGCATCGACGACTTCGGCCAGATCGAGCCGCTTCGTCAGGAAGCGGATGCGGCGATCGATCTCGCGAAGCCGCCGCTTGCCGTAGATGTAGTCGCCGTTCTCCGACCGGTCGCCGTTCGACGCGGCCCAGGACACGAGCCGCACGACCTCCGGACGCTCGACGTCGATCAGGTTCAGCAGTTCGTCCCTCAGCCGCTTGTGGCCGGCGGGCGTGATGTAGTTCTTCGCACCCGCCGGGATCGCCGGCTGGGCCTGGTCGAGATCGTCGTCGTCACCGTCCGACTCTTTGACAAACGCCTTGTTCATGATGCAGATTCAACATGGATGACTGATGCTCCAAGGGTACACGAAGGGCGCCCCGGCAAGGTCATGCACCTAATTTGCGATTAAGGCTTCCCTTTTTATACAACCCTGCTATAATTTCGCTTCTGCGTGCGGCTGTAGCTCAGTTGGATAGAGTACTTGGCTACGAACCAAGGGGTCGTGGGTTCGAATCCTGCCAGCCGCGCCACTTTTTTCGAGGGCCTTCTGAACCGAAGGCCCTTTCAGTTCGAAGCAGTAGAAGTTTTGTTTTGCGTGCGGCTGTAGCTCAGTTGGATAGAGTACTTGGCTACGAACCAAGGGGTCGTGGGTTCGAATCCTGCCAGCCGCGCCACTTTTTTGGGGGCCTTCCCATCGCAGAAGGTTCCGACAGTTGAGAAGTACCGTTTTGCGTGCGGCTGTAGCTCAGTTGGATAGAGTACTTGGCTACGAACCAAGGGGTCGTGGGTTCGAATCCTGCCAGCCGCGCCACCTTAAAAGGGCTTTCCTCCGGGAAAGCCCTTTTTCTTTTCTACCTCCCCTTCCCTCGTTTGGACACGGCACCGCGCGCTTGCGTGGCTCCCCATTTCGGAAGAACGCAGGCAACGCCACACGTTCGCTCCTCCGGCCGCACAAATGAAAACGGCGGCCATTGGCCGCCGTCGATCGATCGCCCGCCCTGGCCAAGCGTCAATAATCCTGCCGCTCGCGCTCGATGCGCATGCCGCCGTCGTGACGCGCATGCGCGCCGTCGTCGGTCGAACGCTCGCGCATGATCCGCATCACGTCCGGATTGGTTCGCACGCGCCGCATCACGTTCGCGAGATGCACACGGTCGCTGACCTGGATCACGAAGCGCAGCACCGTCGATTCATGCGTCAGATCCTCGTCCATCGCGATATGCACGATGTTTGCGTCGGCCGACGTGATGTCCGCCGCCACGCGCGCAAAGATGCCCTTCGTGTTCTTCACGAGCGCCTTCACCGCGACATCGAACAGGCGGCCCGGCTGCGGCGCCCATTCGACGTCGATCCAGCGGCCCGGATCACGGCGATGAATACGCTGCGCCACGCGGCAATCGGTCGTATGAATCGCCATCCCCAGGCCGATGCCGATGTAGCCCATGATCGCGTCGCCCGGAATCGGCCGGCAGCACGCGGACAACTGCACCGACATCCCTTCGGTGCCGGTAATCACGACCGGCGGCGCATGGTGCGCGGGATGCCGCTCGGACTTCGGCAGATCGTCGTCCGCGTCGCGGCCGCTCATCAGCACCTCGATGCGCTTGGCCATCACCGCGGCCACGCGACGGCCGAGGCCGATGTCCGCGAAGATTTCCTGGCGGCTCTTGTTGCCCGTCCACTGCACGAGCTTCTCCCACACTTCCGGTTCGACATCGGCCAACGCGAGACCGTAGCCCTTCAGGCTCTGGTCGACCAGCCGCTCGCCGAGCTGCACCGATTCGTTCAGGCGCATCGTCTTCAGGTAGTGACGGATCGCCGAGCGCGCCTTGCCGGTACGCACGAAGCCGAGCCATGCGGGGTTCGGCTTCGAATACGGCGCCGTGATCACCTCGACGATGTCGCCGCTCTTCAGCTCGGTACGCAGCGGCAGCAGCTCGTTGTTGATCTTCACGGCCACGCACTGGTTGCCGAGATCGCTGTGGATCGAATACGCGAAATCGAGTGCCGTCGCGCCGCGCGGCAGCGCCATGATCTTCGACTTCGGCGTGAACACGTAGACCGCGTCGGGGAACAGGTCGATCTTCACGTGCTCGAGGAATTCGCTCGAATCGCCGGCTTCGCTCTGGATGTCGAGCAGCGACTTCAGCCACTGGTGCGCGCGCTTCTGCACGTCGCTGAGATCCGCACTGCCGTTCTTGTACAGCCAGTGCGCGGCGACCCCTGCCTCGGCGATCTCGTGCATCTTGCGCGTGCGCACCTGGAACTCGATCGGCGCGCCGAACGGGCCGACGAGCGTCGTGTGCAGCGACTGATAGCCGTTGATCTTCGGGATCGCGATGTAGTCCTTGAACTTGCCGGGCACGGGCTTGTACAGCGCGTGCAGCGCGCCGATGCACGTGTAGCAGTCGAGCGGGCTGTCGACGACGACGCGAAAACCGTACACGTCGAGCACCTGCGAGAACGACAGCTGCTTGTCGCGCATCTTGCGGTACACGCTGTAGATGGTCTTTTCGCGGCCGGTGATCTCGGCGTCGATCTTCGCATCGGCCATCGCGCGCTGCGCGGCCTCGAGGATCTTGCTGATCACTTCGCGGCGGTTGCCGCGCGCAGCCTTCACGGCCTTCTCGAGCGTCGCGTAGCGATGCGGGTTGAAGTTCGCGAAGCTCATGTCCTGCAGCTCGCGATACGTGTTGTTCAACCCGAGGCGGTGCGCGATCGGCGCGTAGATGTCGAGCGTTTCCCGTGCGACGCGGCGGCGCTTTTCCATCGGCACCGCGCCGAGCGTGCGCATGTTGTGCAGGCGGTCGGCGAGCTTGACGAGAATGACGCGCACGTCGCGTGCCATCGCGAGCAGCATCTTGCGGAAGTTTTCCGCCTGCGCTTCCTCGCGGCTGCGGAACTCCATCTTGTCGAGCTTCGACAGGCCGTCGACCAGTTCGGCGACCTTTGGGCCGAACCGTTCGGCCAGCTCGCTCTTGGTCACGCCCTGGTCTTCCATCACGTCGTGCAGGAGCGCGGCCATGACAGCCTGCGCGTCGAGCTTCCAGCCGGCGCAGATTTCCGCGACGGCAACGGGATGGGTGATGTAGGGTTCGCCGCTCTGGCGGTATTGACCGAGGTGGGCTTCGTCACTGAAGTGGAACGCCGCCTTGACCTCTTTGATTTCTTCCGGAGCGAGATACTCGGCAAGCGCGGCCGTCAGTTTCGCGATCGAAACGACGCCGTGCTTGCGAGGCTGCTCCGGTGTGGCGGTCGGCCCGAACAGATGCCGGAAGGACTGTTCGAGGACCGCGTCGATGTACTGGCGCGCAGGCGACTGGGCCGTGGCTTCGGTGGTCGAATCCGCGGAGGCGGACGATGGGGTGGTGCTCATATTCGCCTCCAGGTCGAGTCGTTGCGCGCGTGGATTACATGGCTGGAACGGGCCGGATGCGCGTTACACCGGCACCTTCTTCAGCATCTCGACGCCGACCTGGCCGGCAGCGATTTCGCGCAGCGCGACGACGGTCGGCTTGTCGCGGCTTTCGATCTTCGGCGTATGGCCTTGCGCGAGCTGCCGCGCGCGATAGGTGGCGGCGAGCGCCAGTTCGAAGCGGTTCGGGATTTGCTTCAGGCAGTCTTCGACGGTAATGCGAGCCATGTTGGTAATTCCTTCTGAATATAGTCCTTATTCTACCTTATGTCCCTCGTCCCCCGCGTCATTCCGCGTGGGGCAGATGGATGCCGAGCTCGATGAACAGCTCCGTGTGTCGAGCGTACTGCGAAGCAAAGCGCAGGCGCGTGGCCGCGACGATGCATTCGAGCTCCGCGAGCGCACGCTCGAAATTCTCGTTGATCACCACGTATTCCGCTTCCGACGCGTGCGCGATCTCGCTGCCGGCGGCCAGCAGGCGGCGCGTGATCACGTTCGGTTCGTCCTGGCCGCGCTTCTTCAAGCGCTCCTCGAGCGCGTCGAGCGACGGCGGCAGGATGAAGATGCCGACCGCGTTGCGGAACTGCTTCTTCACCTGCAGCGCGCCCTGCCAGTCGATCTCGAGCAGCACGTCGTGGCCGTTCTTCATCTGCTCTTCGATCCAGACGCGCGACGTGCCGTAGTAGTTGCCGTGCACTTCCGCGCTCTCGAGGAATTCGTGCGCCGTGTGACGCGTGCGGAAATCCTCGACCGTCGTGAAGTGATAGTGCCGGCCGTCCTGTTCGCCCGGGCGCGGCTTGCGCGTCGTGTACGAGATCGACAGGCAGATGTCGTGGTCCTTCGACAGCAGCGCATTCACGAGCGTCGACTTGCCGGCGCCCGACGGCGCAATGACCATGAACAGGTTGCCCGGATAGACGCCGCCATGCAGCGAATGCGCGGTGTGGCCGTCGTGGGTGGGTTGGGTCATGTCAGCCTCCGCCGGGCCGCCCCAAGGAGGCTGACCGCCCCCTCGGGGGGCAGTGAACGTAGTGAGCGTGGGGGTTGTTTCATCTTTTTACTCCAGGTTTTGCACTTGCTCACGCATCTGCTCGATCAACAGCTTGAGCGCCATCGATGCGTCGGCGAGTTCCTTCGCCGCCGCCTTCGAGCCGAGCGTGTTTGCTTCTCGATTCAGCTCCTGCATCATGAAATCGAGACGCTTGCCGACGCGGCCGCCCTTCTCGATCACGTGACGCGTTTCGTTCAGGTGCGCGGTGAGCCGCGACAGCTCTTCCGCGATGTCGATCCGGATCCCGTACATCGTCACTTCCTGACGAATGCGCTCCGCGGCTTCCTCGCGCGTGACGATCGTCGAGCTGCCTTCGGGCGCCGCGATGCCGAGCGCTTCCTGCAGCCGTTCGACGATCTTCTGCTGATGTTTCGCGATCAGTTCCGGCACGAGCGGCGTGATGCGCGCGACGATCGCTTCCATCTCGGTGACGTTCGACAGCAGCATCGTCGCCAGCTGCGCGCCTTCGCGCGAACGCACGACGACGAGCTCGCCGATCGCTTCCTTGCCGCACGCGAGCACCGCGTCGCGGATCGCTTCCGCCGACACGCCACTCTCGGCGATCACGCCGGGCCAGCGCAGGATCTCGCCCGCGCGCAGGCGGCCGACGCCCGGGAACGTGTCGAGCACCGAGCGCTCGAGCTCGGCGAGCTGGCCAAGCGCCGACTGGTTCAGCGCGCCCGCGCCGATGCTCTGCTCGCCGCGCTGCAGGTTGATCCGGATGTCGACCTTGCCGCGCGACAGCTTGTTCATCAGCATTTCGCGCAGCGCGGGTTCGCACGCGCGCACGTCGTCCGGCATCCGGAAATTCAGGTCGAGGAAGCGCGAGTTCACGGTGCGCAGTTCGACCGACACGCTGGTGCCGCCGTTGCCGGTGGCCGTTGCGAGTTCGCGCGTCGCGCTCGCGTAGCCCGTCATGCTGTAGATCATGGTTCGTCTCGCCGTCTGGGTGCCCTCTCGGGCGGGGATATGTCGAGGCGCCCGGCGCATCGTAAAGCGCGGGGCGGGAAGCGCGCATTATCCCATTTTTGCAGACCACCCCGCCGGGCACGCCCGCCGTTCGGCGCTAAAATCGGGGTTTCCTCTCGTTCCGCGATTCCCACATGACGTCCTCCGTTTCCCGCCCGAGCGGCCGCCGCGCCGACGAACTGCGCAAGGTCGCCCTTACGCGCCACTACACGAAACATGCCGAAGGCTCGGTGCTGGTCGAATTCGGCGACACCAAGGTGCTCTGCACCGCGAGCGTCTCCGAACGCGTGCCCGACTTCCTGCGCGACCGCGGGCAAGGCTGGCTGACCGCCGAGTACGGGATGCTGCCGCGCGCGACGCACACGCGTAGCGACCGCGAAGCCGCACGCGGCAAGCAGACCGGCCGCACGCAGGAAATTCAGCGCCTGATCGGTCGCGCGCTGCGCGCGGTATTCGACCTCGAAGCGCTCGGCCCGCGCACGATCCACATCGACTGCGACGTGATCCAGGCCGACGGCGGCACGCGCACGGCGAGCATCACCGGCGCGTTCGTCGCCGCTCACGACGCCGTGTCGAAGCTGATCGCGGCCGGCAAGCTCACGCGCTCGCCGATCACCGATCACGTCGCCGCGATCTCGGTCGGCGTGTACGAAGGCGCGCCCGTGCTCGACCTCGATTACGCGGAAGATTCGCAGTGCGACACCGACATGAACGTCGTGATGACGGGTGCCGGCGGCTTCGTCGAAGTCCAGGGTACGGCCGAAGGCGTGCCGTTCTCGCGCGCCGAGATGAACGCGCTGCTCGACCTCGCGCAAGGCGGGATCGCCGAGCTCGTGCAGCTTCAGAAAGACGTGCTGGGCGCCTGACATGCCGGACGACCACACCATCGCCCCGCTGTCGCGCATCGTTCTCGCGTCGAACAACGCCGGCAAGCTGCGCGAATTCACCGCGCTGTTCTCGACGGTCGGCATCGAGATCGTCCCGCAGGGCGACCTTGCCGTGCCGGAAGCGGAAGAACCGTTCGGCACCTTCATCGAGAATGCGCTGACGAAGGCACGCCACGCGTCGCGGCTCACCGGGCTGCCGGCGATCGCCGACGATTCGGGCCTGTGCGTGCGCGTGCTGCGCGGCGCGCCGGGCGTCTATTCGGCGCGCTACGCGCAGCGCGCGGGCCGCGACAAGGGCGACGCGGCGAACAACGCGTATCTCGTCGAGCAGCTGCGCGGCGTCGACGACCGGCGCGCATACTATTGCTGCGTGCTCGCGCTCGTGCGCCATGCGGACGACCCCGAGCCGCTGTTCGCCGAAGGGCGCTGGGCGGGCGAGATCGTCGACACGCCGCGCGGCGAGCACGGATTCGGCTACGACCCGTATTTCTACCTGCCGTCGCTCGGCGCGACGGCCGCGGAACTCGAGCCAGCCGTGAAGAACACGCACAGCCATCGCGCGCTGGCGCTGAAGGCGCTGCTGGCGCGGCTCGCGGAGGAAGCATGAGCACGCCCGATACCCGTTCGCCAACGGAGGTTGCATGAGCCAGGCCGCGGAAACCGGCGCGCGCGTCGTCGCGACCTTCACGTCGCCCGGCCAGGTACGGCTCACGTCGCTGCCGCCGCTCGCGCTGTACGTGCATTTCCCGTGGTGCGTGCGCAAGTGCCCGTACTGCGATTTCAACTCGCACGAGTGGAAGGGTGAACGGTTTCCGGAAACCGAGTATCTCGACGCGCTGCGTGCCGATCTCGAGCAGGCGCTGCCGCTCGTGTGGGGCCGGCAGGTGCATACGGTGTTCATCGGCGGCGGCACGCCGAGCCTGCTGTCGGCAGCCGGCCTCGACCGGATGCTGTCCGACGTGCGCGCGCTGCTGCCGCTCGACGCCGATGCCGAAATCACGCTCGAGGCGAATCCGGGCACATTCGAGGCCGCAAAGTTCACGCAGTTCCGAGCGAGCGGCGTGAATCGCCTGTCGGTCGGCATCCAGAGCTTCAACGAGACGCACCTGAAGGCGCTCGGCCGGATTCACGACACCGCGCAGGCGCGTGCGGCCGTCGAGATCGCCGCGAAGAACTTCGACAACTTCAACCTCGATCTGATGTTCGCGCTGCCGAACCAGACGCTCGACGAATGCCGTACCGACATCGAGACCGCGCTGTCGTACGCGCCGCCGCATCTGTCGCTGTATCACCTGACGCTCGAGCCGAATACGCTGTTCGCGAAGTTCCCGCCGGTCGTGCCCGACGACGACGCATCGGCCGACATGCAGGAATGGATCCACGCGCGTACGGCCGAAGCCGGTTACGGACGCTACGAAGTTTCCGCGTATGCGAAGCCGAATCATCAGTGCAAGCACAACCTGAACTACTGGCGCTTCGGCGACTATCTCGGGATCGGTGCTGGCGCGCACACGAAGCTGTCGTTCCCGAACCGGATCCTGCGGCAGGCACGCTACAAGCATCCAGCCACTTTCATCGAGCAGGCGATGGCCGGCACGGCCGTGCAGGAGGAGCGTGAAGTCGGCGCGCGCGACCTGCCGTTCGAGTTCATGCTGAATACGCTGCGGCTGGTCGAGGGCTTCCCCGTGCACAGCTTCGCCGAACGCACCGGCCTGCCGATGAGCACGATCGAGCCGGCGCTGCAGGAAGCGGAACGGCGCGGGCTGATCGCGCGCGATTTCGCGCAGATCGCACCGACGCCGCTCGGCCAGCGTTTCCTCAACGACCTGCAGGAATTGTTCCTGCGCGACGATTGAAGGAATGACCATCGCGGCATTTCGGTTACAATGCCGCCTCGTGTGGAAGCGTGGCCGAGCGGTTTAAGGCACCGGTCTTGAAAACCGGCGACGGGAAACTGTCCGTGAGTTCGAATCTCACCGCTTCCGCCAGAGCTTCAAAGAAAACGGGCCGCTCGGCCCGTTTTTCATTTCCGACAGCGATCAGGCGCTCGCGGACATCCACCTGCGCTGCTCACGGTGCATCGTCGACACGATTCGTGTGCGTGGTCACGCGCAATCGACGGTGCCGTTCACGACTCGGCACCGCCGGGCTGGGCCAGCAGCACCGCGCCGCACGTCGTCGTGTGCCCTTCCAGCGCAACCGGCGCACCGAAATCCAGACTGTTCGCACAACCCTCCGCAATCTCGAAGACATGAGGTGCGCAAATCGGACAGGTCACCTTGTCGCCTTTGCGCGCGATCGGAATCGCCTCGCGCCCCCATGTCGAAGAAGGGCTGCCGGAAATCACCCGCCCGCCATGACTGGTCGTGTCGCCCACCACGATCTGCGCCTTCCCGCCTACTGTTGCTCGCATCACCTGCATCACCTCGTCACGAATGGGCGGACACGTCACTTCAACGCCTGGATGGGCGGATCCTGGTAAGCCGTGTCGATCGTATAGCCCTGCCCCTTCAGGGCAGCCTCGGTAGCGATGCGTTTCGCGTGGTACTTCTGCAGTTCCGCGGGCAACAGCGTCTTCCAGTTGCGAATTTTTTCGGCGTTCCCGGGGAAATACCCCAGCCCGTAGAACGCATACTCGTTCCTGATGCGAGCCGTCAGAAGATAGGTCGTCTTCCCGACAAAGCCGCCCATGTTCTTCTCCGACAGCGAAATCTCCAGATAGGCGCCATCTGCATAAAACACCCATCTCGGCATTTCCTTCACGGCGGCCTTCCACTCCTCGATCGTCGGTGTGTAACCGGAATCGAGGGAATAAATCGAATACGTCTTCATGTAGTCCCACGCCTGCTTGCCGGTCAGGCGCGGATTGCTGACGTCGATGTACCGGACCCAGCCGTTCGCGCGCAGATCCTGAAACAGTTTCGTCATGCGCGCCAATGCGGCCTCGTGCGTGTCGGCCTGCTCGGGGCTGACGCCAAAATTGATATTCCACGTGTAGATGCCGCCCGGCACATCCTTGTCCGCTGAACCCACCGCGGACAGCACGTTGTCCAGCACGAAGCCATGCGTCCCCTGCATGAACTTCACCGTGCCGAGATTGCCGCGCATCCAGTCATGCTGATAAAAGCTCGCACCTGACGGATGATTGTCGACGGACGCGCCCGGACCGTTGAGATCGGAGTCCTTGGGATCGCCGAGCCGGATAACTGTAAGTGATGAATTCATGCCGTTGCGGTTGTCGAGGGTTGAGCGGGCGTTCCCGTTGTGCGATGCGAGTACGACGCCAAGCAGGAGCGCCCCGAGGATCAGTACAAGGAAATGAGTCTTTTTCATCAGGTATCGGGTCTGTCGCCCCAGCTTTTGATCGTTCCAAGATAATCGAGCATGACTTGCTTCCTAGGCCCCTGCATCAACCCGTCGTACTTCGTTGCTGCCGTCTGGATCCAGTCCATGCGCTTCTGATAGTCCTCCAGAACCAGGCGGTCCGGCGCATCCGACCTGAATTCGATGCTGTCCGTCTTGTCATCGGACGTGAGCACGAGTTGAAGGCTGGGAACCAGCGCGCGAATGACCGGTGCCAGCGCAATCTCGGAACCGTCCGACAGACCGTGCTGCATCGACTGGACCGAGTTGTTGATCGCCGTATCGTCCGAAGACGCCAGTGCGCCGCGCTGCACGCCAAGCCATCGCTTGAACTTCTTGTTTTCGTAGATCAGCCCCTGCAACACCTCGCCCTGCTC
The DNA here is from genome assembly GCF_017104825.1 of Burkholderia sp. Ac-20345. NCBI lineage: Bacteria > Pseudomonadati > Pseudomonadota > Betaproteobacteria > Burkholderiales > Burkholderiaceae > Burkholderia > Burkholderia sp. Ac-20345. The sequence continues at coordinate 15,862 of NZ_JAAGPO010000167.1, forward strand.
GTGTTGCGCAATCAAAACCAGGTGCTGGAAAGCCCAGATCGCCCGGCTTTGCTCATCGCCCGCTTCCCACTGCTTTATCTTGTTGAATCCTGCAACAATAATCGACGTGGACTTGAGATAGCCCAACTGCTTTTTCTTGGCGCCGGTTTCTCCGTCGATTTCGAACGGTACCTTGTCGATCGCTTCGTCGTATCCAACCTGTCGAGTAAAGTTGACGGCCACCTGCTTGACGAACTGGGTGCTGTCACGCGATTGCACGCACTTGTCGAACGTATCGGACCCGGCGGCATACGCGTAGAACCACGCCAGCACGTCGTTGAAGAGCCAGAGATTGCCGCGGCCTAGCCCCGCCCGCAATTCGGTCCAGCGCCCGGCATATCGCACCTGCCACAGCGCGAGCGTCGCGGCGACCTGCTTCGACGCGAATGCACCGAGTCCCAGCCAGTAGAAGCGGCCGACCTTGCTCGTATCGCCCAGGTGGAACTGCTCGAGAAACACGCGCGCATAGGCGGCGGCGATACGGCGAGCCCTGACCTCCGGGTCGCTGACGAACGCTGGCGCCTGGGTCTCGACCTGCTGCCCCGACACGTGCCCTTCGCCTTCACGATAATCGGGCATGTGATTGTGCGAACGCGCATTCGTCACGATCTGCCGCATGGAGAACTGCTGCGCGAGCGACCAGATGATGTTGCAATTGCACTGCGCGTCCACGCAGACCTTCGATTCCGGGTTGGTCTGCGCTGTTGCCTTCAGATTGTCTGCCAAAGCCTTCCGCTCCTAGTCGAGTTCCCGTGTTCCGTTACGCGCCTGCGCGGTCGGACGCCGCTGCAAAGTCGTCCCAGTGCAACTGGAACTCTGCATTTTCCTGTTCTGCCGTATTCACCATCGGCGAGCGCCCCAGACCGTCCGTCGCGAAGATGTGGCCGCCGGACGGCGTCGTGAGCCGATAGTCCACCCCGGGAAGCGGCTTGCCCGTCGGAGACAGCACCCTGAACCGCTGGTCGTTCGCCTGAACGTCGGGCAACCCATTCGGGCTCACGCCCATGGGTTTCGGCGGCATGTTTTGCGCCTGAGCGTTGACCTCGTACAACTCGCCGCCGACCGTGATCTTGCCGCTCTTCAGGCTGATATAGCTGTCGCCGCCGTGAAGCATCACCTCCTCGGTCGCGCGGATCGTGATTCGGTTCGCGCTCTGCGTGATGTCCAGCTTCGCCAGCAGATTCAGGTTCTTCTGCAGCGCCTTGATGTCGATGTCGCCGGCATAGGAGATCATCCGGATGCCCAGCTTGTAGGCGAAGAAACGGATCGCGTTGCGGGCGGTGGCCAGCAGACTGCTGCCGCTGCTCACGCTGACATGGCCGCCGCCGGTGAGCGCCGTATGCTCCGCGCTCGCAATGTGCGTACTGCCCGCCGTGGTCGCTTCGATTCCAGCCGGCGACGCGACGACCAGATGCGGCTTCGACAGCTCCGGGTAATCTCCGCCGCCCTGCCCGCCGATTTCGTCACCTTGCTTCCGAAGCGCCTCGACCACCGCGGGCTGATCCTGTCCGTCCTGCGCCTGGGCCTGGATCGCCGCCTTGGCAAGCGTGTCATGCAACTCGCGCGCCTGCGCCAGACGCTGCACCGTCTCGCCGAGGTCCTTCACCGGAGCGCTCGCGCCGGTACGCGCTTCGGTCGTCACCAGCATGCCGCGATTCGCGCGCAGCACGCCCCACGCGTCGGTGGCCAGCTCCCATCCGGTCCCGCGCCCGCTCGCGCGCCCCGCATGACCGTCGATACGCGTGTTGTAGCCGACCACGAGGCGCGACTGCTCGTGGTCGCTCGACACCTGCACCTGCAACCGGCCCGGCGTATCGTCGGCCACGACCTGGTTCGCCTGCGCACCGCCGAGATCGCGCGAGCGCAGGCCCGACAGTGCCTGGTTGTCCGGCAGCTTCCACTGTACGACGTTGATGCCGTTGGTCACGCGGCCCGTGATGACGGGCCGGTCCGGGCATCCGTCCAGGAACGAAACGATGACTTCGTCCCCGATCCGAGGCACATGGATCATCCCGAACCCCTGCCCGCCCCACGGCTGGCTGACACGCATCCAGCACGAGCTGCGCTCGTCGCGCTGGCCGACGCGGTCCCAGTGGAACTGCACCTTGACGCGCCCCATCTCGTCCGTATGGATCGCGTTGCCCTGCTGGCCTACCACGGTGGCCGTCTGCATCTGCATGACCGGTTTGTGGTGTTCGAACGGACTGCGATAGGGAACGGATTTGCGCTGCGCCTCGATTTCCGTCAGGAAAAAGCCCTCGGAACCGTCGTGATGCGGCACGCTCAACCCGGCTGGCTCTCCGCCATGCTCCGCGACCGCTTCGTCGATCCGGTGCCGCAGGCTGTGTGCGAAGTTCGCGTGATGGCTCGAGCCCGGCAGGTTGTTCTGGATCAGCCAGGCCGTCTCGACGACGACGAACTGTCGCCGGTCGCCGGATTCCCGGTCGTGCTCGGGGTGCCCCGCGAGCTCGAACCACACACCCGCATCGACGCCGCGCAAGCCGCCCGCGCCGTAGAACCGCTTGGCACTCGACTCCCACTCTTCCAGCCGCACCTTGGTCAGGTGGTCGCCGCGCTCCTGCTTCAGATAAGTGTACGGGCCCGTATACTCATACATCTCGAGCTGCTCGGGCAGTTCGTGCGACACCGTCGGCATGTGCGTCCCCTTCGGATTCGCCAGGGGTGACGGACTCTTGTAGTCGAAGGTACGGGTAGTGAGCGCGGCACTATGCAGCGTGCGCAAGTCGGACCATCGAACCAGCGCATCGACCTCGCTGTTCGCGCCATAACGGGAAAATCGCACGGTCCTCGCGGCAAGCGGCGCGCAGGTATCCACGCCATCCGTCACGGTCAGGGAGTGGGACTGACCGTCGTCGGCCTGCTTCCAGATGCCGAACAGGCCTTCTTCCTCCATCAGCCGGTGCGCGAAGCACCAATCGTCCTCGTACTGGGTGCAATACGATCGAGGCGACAGCGGCTTCGACAGCGCGAACTCGAATCGGCCTTTCGCCTGCGGGTGCGCGTTGAACACGTCCCGCAGGATTTCGTCGACCGGCTTGTCTTGCCAGATGCGCTGATCGCGGCGGAACTTGAGGAAATGCATCCATGACGCGAAACCGAGCTGGTAGCTGGTCAGACCGCCTTCCGATCCGAGCCGTCGCACCATATGGACATAGCCGTGACGGGGCAGATACGACTGGTTCGGCTGCTGGATCCACAGGGTAACGGGCTGCCCGATCAGGCTCTTCAGCTTGACGTCGCTGCGCGTCGACAGCACATCGAGCGTGAAGTCGTAATGCCGGCCGATCCGCGAAAGCCCCGCCGCACGCTGCGGCAACAACACGTCGGGCCCAAGCGGAGTGTCGAGTTTCAGCAGGCGGTCCTGCTGGATCAGCCCCCCTTGAAGCGCCCGCACGATATCCTGCGCACTCATTCCAATCCCTTTATTGCTTCTTTTGCCGTCGTTTTTTCACCAGATGGTGGCTGGCGCTCTCAGGCCGCGATTCTACAGTCAAATCGTCGACCACTCTCGTGGCCGTGCCCTCACTTCCGGACGCGTCACGCCGGATGCCGTTACAATCCGGCGCTCCGATTCGCGAAACGGGAAACCCACGTCATGAAGCCCTTCATCGTTTCGTCGCTCGCCGCGCTGCTGGTTGCCGTCAGCACGCAGGCGACGGCCGACACCGCCTCCGGCAGCGACGCGCAAGCGTCGTGCGCGATCGCCTACGTGACCGGCGTCGGCGGCTCGCCGCGCGGCCTGAGCGAATACCTCGCGAGCCCGTCGCCCTACAACTACGTGAAGGACAACGACCTCCAGTGCAAGGTGGGCGACGACGGTCGCACGTCGAACTGCACCGGCGTGACCTATCTCCGGAACGAACAGGTCAGCGTGTACGACGATTCCGATCCGGCAACGCTGACCGTCGTGGCGCGCGTGGAGCTCGATCACGGCCAGAAATACCCGGTAATCATCGTCGTGCAGCGCAAGGACGCACGCTGCAAACAATGATGCAGCGCCGCGCGCGAACCCGTCCGTCGAAACGGCACGTGCGTTCGTGCCGGGTCCCGCGCGGCACCTGAGCGGCGGACACGGGCGGCGGCCCGCCGTCGCGCCGCACCGTGCCGGAAGCCTCCCCGCCGGCCGCTCGATCACCTAGAATTCGATCAACACGGCGACACGACCGCCGCCGCGTACTCGATGCCGCGCGCGCCACCCCTGCGTGCGGTACACGGAGATCGCCATGACCGAACTGTCGACACCGACGGAACACGTCGATTACGAAGGCTTCGAGGTCCATGTCGTGCCGGCCACCGTGCCCGGCAGCGACACGCGCTACACCTACACCGGCTACGTGTGCCATCCGGGCGCGAATCCCGCGTTACCCGGCCACGCGGTGCCATTCCACGCGGACGGCGAGGAAAGCTTCGCGAGCCTCGATGAAGCCGTCCACGAAGCCGTGCACATCGGCAAGAGCATCATCGACGGCACGCACCCCGACCTGTCGATCCTGTCGCTCGTCACGCACGGCTTCTGAACCGGGCGGCACGCATCGCCGACGATTGCGCGGGCATCGGCAGCGGTGCTGCGTGCAGCCATCGCCGCGCCCGGCCGGGCCATCGCCACGTGCCTGCGCGCCGATCGCGTTCCGCGCCATTCTTTCAACCTTGCAACACGCACGCCGGGATGCACACGCACGGCAGCCTCGCGAGCGTGCTGTCACATGTCACATGTCACGTCACATCGCGATGCGCGGGTGCACGCCTGCTCGTCATCAGCGATCGCATCGTCCGGCATCGCCCGTTATGCGTTTCTCCCGATATCGGCTCGCGTCCGTGCGCCTATCATTTTTTTATAGTCACTTCTGGCTAGCCTCCCATGCGCCTCCTTCCCCGTCCGCGCGTCGACCGGCTGCGTGCAGTTGCGCTGGCCGCCGTCGCCATGCTCGCGGCGTGCACGATCACGCCACCTCCGTCACTGCGCTCGGTCCTGACGATTCCATCGATCACCCGCAGCGGCAATCTCGACCAGTACCGCGTCGAAGTCGCCCATCGCGTCGCCGAACGCAATCCGTCCGGCATGCTGCGCGGCACGCCGCAGGCGATGCTCCGTTCGCTCGTCGTCGTGGCCTTCACCGTCGATGGCAGCGGCCGGCTCGTCAACGCGTCCGTCTATCGCAGCAACGGCGACCGCGAAGCGGAAGCGCTCGCGCTCGCGTCGCTGCGCCGCTCGGCGCCGCTGCCGCCACCACCGTCGCGACTGCTCGACGGCAACGGCCGGCTCGAAATGATGGAAGGCTGGCTCTTCAACGACGACGGCCACTTCCAGTTGCAAAGCACCGCGTCGGCACAGGCGCAATCGATCGATTGACCGGCGGCCGCCTCGCGATTGCCGGTGCGCGGCGGCGCTGGCTATAATTTTCCGCAATCGCGCGGCCATCACGCCGCGCGCGCGTTCGCGCGCCCCACCCGGCATGCGAGCCGACCACGCCGGCACCGGGCGGCGGCGACGTACCCGTCTCCATCGTCGACCGGCGAGTGACGTCCGCGCCACGGCGCGCGTCCACGCCGCCACCGCATCATCCGCTCGGCTGCCCCCGGCAGGCGTCCGCCTGCCCGACCGCACGCCCAGCCGACCGCCCCAACGACAAAACGGAGACATCCATGTCCGCATCCCCCCCGACCGTTGCACACGCAACCGGTTCGGCCGGCGCCGTCAGCCACCGGCGCATCGTGTTCGCGAGCTTCATCGGCACCGCGATCGAGTTCTACGATTTCTACGTGTACGCAACGGCCGCCGCGCTCGTCATCGGCCCCGTCTTCTTCCCGCATGGCTCCGCGACCGCACAGGCGCTGTCCGCGTTCGTGACGTTCGGTATCGCGTTCATCGCACGCCCGATCGGGTCGTTCCTGTTCGGGCACTTCGGCGACCGCATCGGCCGCAAATCGACGCTCGTCGCGTCGCTGCTCGTGATGGGCGTGTCCACCACCGCGATCGGCTTCGTGCCCGGCTACGACGCGATCGGCACGCTCGCGCCGGTGCTGCTGTGCGTGCTGCGCTTCGGCCAGGGGATCGGCCTCGGCGGCGAATGGGGCGGCGCGGCACTGCTCGCGACCGAGAACGCGCCGCAGGGCAAGCGCGGCTGGTTCGGGATGTTCCCGCAGCTCGGGCCCTCGGTCGGCTTCCTGATGTCGAACGGCCTGTTCTTCGCGCTCGCGCTGTCGCTGTCGGACGAGCAGTTCCGCAGCTGGGGCTGGCGCATCCCGTTCCTGGTCAGCGCGGTGCTCGTCGCGCTCGGCCTGTACGTGCGGCTCAAGATCACCGAAACACCCGCGTTCCAGGCCGCGCTCGATCGCAACGAGCGCGTGCGCGTGCCGGTCGCGACACTCATCACGCAACACTGGCAGCCGACGCTGCTCGGTGCGCTCGCGATGGTCGTCTGCTACACGCTGTTCTACATCTCGACGGTGTTCTCGCTGTCGTACGGCGTGTCGGCGCTGCACATTCCGCGCCAGAGTTTCCTCGGCCTGCTTTGCTTCGCGGTCGTGTTCATGGGGCTCGCGACGCCGCTTTCCGCCTGGGCGTCGGACCGCTTCGGCCGCAAGCCGGTACTCGTCGTGGGGGCGATCGCCGCGCTGCTGTCGGGTTTCGCGATGGAGCCGCTGCTCGGCAGCGGCTCGATGCCGCTCGTCGCGCTGTTCCTGACGATCGAGCTGTTCCTGATGGGCGTGACGTTCGCGCCGATGGGCGCGCTGCTGCCGGAACTGTTCCCGACCAACGTCCGCTATACGGGCGCGGGCGTCGCGTACAACCTCGGCGGGATCCTCGGTGCGTCGATCGCGCCGTATATCGCGCAACTGCTGGCGGCGCGCGGCGGGCTGTCGTGGGTCGGCGGTTATGTATCGGTTGCGGCAGCAATCAGCCTGATCGGCGTGCTGCTGATGCGCGAAACGCGCGACGCGTCGCTCGTCTGAGACTCCGGGGCGACCCGGGTTGTGCGGCGGCCGGCGCTGCCTATACTCGATCCCGGGTGTGCCGCTGCGCGCCCGGGATCCCGCCCCGAAGGAGCCGCCGCCATGAACATCCGCCTCGGCAATGCCGATCTCGTCCTGATCCTCGCACTCGCGCTGGGTGGCGCGCTCCTGCTCGCGCTGCGCTTCCGTCCGAAGACGTGGCGCGGCCTCGTGTTCGAGGCGCTGCTGGCGAACCTGGCGGCGATTGCCGCCGTCGTCACGGTCGAGGCGCTGCTCGCCTGAACCGCCGCGCCCCGCTTCGTCAGGCGGTCAGCTGCGCGCGCAGCGCACCGTAGGCCGGGCCGACCGCATCGATCGCGTCCAGCGCCTCGCCGACCGACGGCATCGTGCCCGGCTCGCCGATCGACAGCGCATTCGGTGCGCCGCCGATACCGCAATGGTGCCGCGACGTCGCGACGAAAATCATCACGGTCGGCCGCTGCAGCGCGTGCGCCATGTGCACGAACCCCGTATCGACCCCCACCACGAGCGCAGCCCGGCCGAGCGCCGCGCCAAGCTCGCGCACCGTCATCGCGGGCAGCACGACCGCCCCCGGCGCGCGCGCGGCGATGTCCCGCGCATCGTCGTGCTCGGCAGCCGATCCCCACGGCAACAGCACGCGCACACCGCGCGCCATCATCTCCGTGGCGAGCGCGGCCCAGTGGTCGGGCGGCCATTTCTTGTCGGGGTTGGACGTCGCATGGAACAGCAGCATGAACGGTGAGCCGTCGGTCACGGCCGCCGGCAGGTTCACGTCCTGCGGCGGGACGATGCCGTACGTGGCGATGCCCTCGGGCGCGTAGCCGAGCGCCTCGCCGGCGCTCACGCGCATCCCGTGCCACGCGTCGCAGTCCGGCCGCGGGCCGAACCGATGCGAATACGCGAAGCGTGCGCCCGTTTCGCCGAGATCCTTCGTCTGGTAGCCGACGCGGCGCGCGGCGCGCGCCAGCACCGAAATGATCGCGCTCTTGTAGACGCCGTGCAGGTCGATCACCGCATCGTAGCGGTGCCTCCGCAATGCGCCGATCGACGCCGAGATCGCCTTCAGGTCGCCGCGATTGCGCAGCTTCTTGAAACGGCGCAGCGGCGCGCAAAGGACATTGCTGACGCCCGGATGCCAGCGCACGACCTCCGCGCACGATTCGTCCACCGCCCAGTCGACCGTTACGCCCGGAAAGGCGCGATGCAGATCCGCGACGACGGGTAGCGTCTGGACAACGTCGCCGAGCGACGTCACTTTCACGATGAGGATACGTTTCACGATGTGTGGGGATAAGCCGGCCAATTTGGCATGCTAACGATGGTTACATGCGCGAACATTACGTGAACATTACTTTTGCAACAAAATGCTTCTCCTTTCGGGAACATTTACGCCCCCCGCCTGCATCCGGTTCTTTTTATAATCCGGTCTTTGCCTACCGGCCCGCGTCGATGCCACGCCCCGCCCTTCCCGCCCTGTTTCCCGCCCTCACCCGTCGTTCGCTGAGAATCTGGCGCCAGTACGGCGTTTTCTGGCTCGGCGCGATCGTCGTCGGCCTCGCGGCTGTACTTTACGCGCGATTGATCGACTGGGGCTACGAAACCTTCCGCACGATGCGCGACCACGCCGCGTGGCTGCCGTTGCTGCTGACGCCGGCCATCGCCGCGCTGTCGGTATGGATCACGCGCCGCTTCTTCCGCGGCGCCGAGGGCAGCGGTATCCCGCAGGTGATCGCGACGCTGCATGCGCGCCCGAGTGCATTCGGCTCCCGGCTGCTGACGCTGCGCATCCTGTTCGGCAAAGTACTGGTCTCGTTCCTCGGCATCCTGGGCGGCTTCACGATCGGCCGCGAAGGGCCGACCGTGCAGGTCGGCGCGGCGCTGATGTTCAACCTGCGACGCTTCTACCCGCGCTCGAACGCGCAGATCGAACGCCAACTGGTGCTCGCCGGCGCGGCGGCCGGGCTGTCGGCTGCGTTCAATACGCCGCTCGCCGGGATCGTGTTCGCGATCGAGGAGCTGACGCGCAGTTTCTCCGCGCGCGCCAGCGGCGTGCTGATCACCGCGATCATCCTCGCCGGCGTCGTCGCGCTCGGCCTGAACGGCAACTACACGTATTTCGGCACGATCGATGCCGGCCCCCATTTCCCGAAACTGCTGGCGCTCGCCGTGCTGGTCACCGCGATCGTGACCGGGATCGCAGGCGGCCTGTTCTGCTGGCTGCTGCTCAACACAGGGCGCTGGCTGCCCGCGCAACTGCTCGGCCTGTACCGCGAGCGGCCGATCGCGTTCGCCGCGCTGTGCGGCTTCGCGATCGCCGTCGTCGGCCTCGTATCGGGCGGCACGACCTTCGGCAGCGGCTACGCCGAGGCGCGCGGCCTGCTCGACGGCAGCCAGCATCTGTCGGTGTTCTACCCGTTCCTGAAGATGATTTCGATGGTCGCGTCGTACCTGCCGGGCATCCCGGGCGGGATCTTCGCGCCGTCGCTGTCGATCGGCGCGGGGTTCGGCAACCTGCTGCACATCGTGTTCAGCAACATGAGCCTGCCGATGCTGATCGCGCTCGCGATGGTCGGCTACATGGCGGCCGTCACGCAGTCGCCGATCACGTCGTTCGTGATCGTGATGGAGATGATCAACGGTCACGCGCTCGTGATTTCGCTGATGGCCACTGCGCTGGTGTCGAGCCGCGTATCGCACTTTTTCGCGCCGCCGCTCTACGAAACGCTCGCCCTGCGTTATCTCGCGCCGCCCGTCGCGGCCGCACGCGACGTGTTCGGCCGCATCGACGTGCTGGTGAACAACGCGGGCTACGGCCATACGGCGCCGTTCGAGCAGATGGGCGCGGACGAATTCCGCGACCAGATCGAAACGAACCT